>CAPNAQ010000050.1:0-7243 GCA_948663505.1 uncultured Clostridia bacterium
ATAAAAAATTGAATATGATTTGACAATTATTTAATTTAGTAGTATAATTTTTAAGTTATAAGGGTAAGTAAAGATAATTATAAATAAATATAAAGGGGAAATAAAAAATGAATAATGGAAAATTAAGAAACATAGCAATAATAGCACACGTAGATCATGGAAAAACAACACTAGTAGATGCACTATTAAGACAAAGTCATATATTTAGAGAAAATGAGCAAGTACAAGAGAGAGTAATGGACTCAAATGACCAAGAAAAAGAAAGAGGAATAACAATACTATCAAAAAATACATCAGTAATGCATGGAGATGTAAAAATAAACATAGTAGACACACCGGGACATGCTGACTTTGGAGGAGAAGTTGAAAGAGTATTAAAAACAGTTGATGGAGTTTTATTATTAGTAGATGCCTTTGAAGGGGCAATGCCACAAACAAGAGAAGTACTAAAAAAATCATTAGCATTAGGCTTGAAACCAATAGTAGTAATAAACAAAATAGACAGACCAGGCGCAACACCTGAAAAAGTAGTAGATCAAGTAATAGAATTATTTATAGAATTAGATGCAACAGATGAACAATTAGATTTTCCAGTAGTATATGCATCAGCAAAAAATGGGATTGCAAAAATGGACTTAGCAGATGAAACAACAGACTTATCATGTCTATTTGAAACAATAATAAATACGATAAAAGCACCAAACTGTGATGAAGAAGGACCAGCACAAATGCTAGTTTCTAATATAGATTATGATGATTATGTAGGAAGAATTGCAGTAGGAAGAGTTGAAAGAGGAATAATAAAAACAGGAATGCCAGTTGCAATATGTGGAAAAGAAGATAAAATTACACAAGGAAGAATAGCAAAAGTATATACACATGTTGGATTAAACAAAGTAGAAGTAGAAGAAGGAAAAGCAGGAGATATAATTGAACTAGCAGGACTAGCAGAAATAAATATAGGAGACACAATATGTGACTTCAATAATCCAGAAAAAATACCATTTGTAGATATAGATGAACCAACTGTATCAATGACATTTAGTGTAAATAATGGACCATTTGCAGGAAAAGAAGGACAATTTATAACATCAAGACATATTAGAGACAGACTATTTAAAGAATTAGAAAGAAATGTATCACTAAGAGTAAAAGAAACAGAAACACCAGACTCATTTGAAGTATCAGGAAGAGGAGAGTTACATCTATCAGTATTAATTGAAACAATGAGAAGAGAAGGATTTGAACTTTTAGTATCAAGACCAAAGGTAATATTTAAAGAAATAGATAGGGTAAAATGTGAACCAATCGAATTATTAGTTGTAAATGTACCTGATGACTGTGTAGGAAATGTTATAGAAAAATTAGGAAGAAGAAAAGCAGAAATGGTAAACATGGAACCAGCGGAATCAGGACATACAAAAATAGAATTTAAAATACCAGCAAGAGGACTAATAGGATATAGAACAGAATTCCTTACAGACACAAAGGGAGAAGGAATAATGAATCACATATTTGATAGCTATGAACCATTCAAAGGAGAAATACAAGCACGTGTCAGAGGAACTATAGTGGCATTTGAAGCAGGAAAATCAATAACATATGGACTATATAATGCACAAGATAAAGGAGAATTATTTATAGGACCAGGTGTGGATGTATATGAAGGAATGATAGTTGGATTAAATTCAAGAGGAGAAGATTTGGCTATAAATGTATGTAAAGAAAAACATTTAACAAATACTAGAGCATCAGGATCTGATGATGCATTAAGATTAGTACCACCAATCCAAATGTCATTAGAAAAAGCTATAGAATTTATACAAGATGATGAATTAGTTGAAGTAACACCAAAGTCTATAAGACTAAGAAAGAAAATATTAGATTCTAAAGAAAGAGAAAGAGCTAATAGAAATAAATAATGTTCTATAGATATAATTCGAAAATCAATGTTTGTATAAAATGTATAGGAAGGTGTATTAAAAATGAAAAGTCATAAAGAGAAAATGTTCGATAAAATTAAAAGAAATAGATACCAAAATAAGAAAAATGGAGAAATAATTAAAGAAAATAGTAAACCAAGAAATGATAAACAGGAGTCTGAAGATACTAAAAATAGAAAATATATTTTACAAATTTTAGTAAATGATATAGCAAATGGAGTTACTGAAGAAGAAGCAATACAAAATATAATGAAAGATCCAATTGTAGAAAAGTTAAAATATTTAGAGAATTTAACAGAAATTTTTAGAGATTGGATTAAAAGAGATAATACTAAAAAAATGATTTTGAATAGAAGAAGAGAAATTCAAGAAAATAAAGATACCATAGGAATTGATGAAGAAGAAAGATAAAAGTTAGGTTTAAAGCCTGACTTTTTAAAATTATATGAAAAAATAGGAGAGATATTAAATATGAACAAAATACAATTAGAAAAAATAAAACAAAAAGCTATTTGTGAGCACATTCCAATAATAATGGATGACACATTAAAAGTAATAGAAGAACAAATAAAAAATAATCCACCAAAAAGGATATTAGAAATAGGAACAGCAGTTGGATACTCAGCTATATGCTTCTCTGAATTTCTTTCTGAAGGTGGAGTTATAGATACAATTGAAAGAGAAATTGAAAGAGTAAAAGAGGCAAGAACAAATATAAAAGAAGTTGGGGTAGAAGAAAAAATAAATATTTATGAAGGTGATGCAGTTGAAATTCTACCAACTTTAAGTGAAAAATATGATATGGTATTTATTGATGCTGCTAAAGGAAAATATCCTTTTTTTCTGAAACAAGCTTTAAGATTAATTAATAAGAATGGAGTAATTTTTGCAGATAATATTTTGTATAAAGGTTATGTTATGAGTGATTATAATAAGCATAAACAAAGAACTGCTGTTAGAAATTTAAGACAATATATTAAAGAAATATCAGAGAATGAAAGTTTAGAAACTGAAATTCTAGATGTTGGAGATGGATTAGCAATAAGTAGAGTAAAATAAAACCCACCTTGGAAATAAGTTCCAGGTGGGGGAGGTTTTAAATTTAAAACTTAAATTTAGAATGTGTGTGCACGTTCTTCGATTGGTTTGGCCATTAAAAGCCCAATCCTGTCAATAATTACTAATTCTATTTTATTGGTATATTTGTTAAGTCTACGATATGTCCTAAATAGAGGCTTATTGACTTTTTCTATATCAAACGTAAAGTCAGAAAAATCTTCATATTCTTGATCTTTATAGAGATTATGTTTTAAAGAATTTTTATCAAGATTAATGACTTCTAGGGCAGGACCATATTCAGCATTCGTATCCATAAGAATGGTTCTTATTTGAACCTCAAATATGTTATTTGAGGCATCAATAAATGCAAGATGGATTGATTTATACCCATTATCCTTTGGATTTGCTATATAATCTTTTATAAGAGGATTTCCTGCAACTAATTTTGCAGGTGGCATTAAAACGCACATTTCCTTGTTAAAAAAAGATATACAAATTTCAGTTATGTGATGACAGAACTTTTCTTGTTCTGATTCATCGTAAGTGGAATCTATTGTGATCCGTAATGCTACTAGATCATAAAGATTCAAACTTCTGCCCTCAAAGTAATATTTGAGAATTTTTTTTAAGACACTATCCCAAGACTTTTGTCTACAAGAGATAGTAAATAAAATGTCTTTAGGTAAAGAAGAATAAAGGGCTTTATGAAGACCATCAATTCTATTTCGCATTATGGATAAATAATCAGAAGTTATCAAGTTGTAAAATTTTGAAACTTCACTACTAATATTTGTAGCAATTTCTCCATCTAAATGTTTTAATTCATTATAAAAAGATTTAACCATATCAGGTAAACTAATTAAAGCTTCATTATAAATAGTATCCCGATATAATTTACTGATTATTTCCAGTTCCTTTTGTTGTTGTTGTGTAAATTCCATTTGAATTTCCTCCTAATAATTTTTATATGTAAATATTATAACACATAAGTTAAAAATTTTCAATTATTGACATAAATACAATAATAAGTTAAAATAATTACACAGAGGAAGATAAAGGAAAGGAATAAAAGATATGAAGAAGATAGAACTTTTAGCACCAGCAGGATCATTTGAAAAAGCAAAAATAGCATTTTTATATGGAGCAGATGCAGTATATTGTGGTACATCATCATTATCATTAAGAACAAGAGCAGACATGGACAATAATGATTTAATAAAAACAATAGAATATGCACACAGTATAGGAAAAAAAGTAAATGTAACACTAAATATATTTGCATGGGATGAAAAGTATGAAGAAATAATAGAAATGGCAAAAATTCTAAATGAAGTAAAACCAGATGGAATAATAGCAGCAGATGGAGGCGTAATAGAAGTTTTAAAGCAATATGCACCAAACATACCAATACATATAAGTACACAAGCAAATATAGTAAGTTCAAGAGACTGTGAATTTTGGTATAAAAATGGAGCTAAAAGGGTCATAATGGCAAGAGAAGCCAGTAAAGAGCAACTAAAATATATAATGAAGAATAAGCCAAAAGATTTAGAAGTAGAAATATTTGGACATGGATCAATATGTTTTGCATTTTCAGGAAGATGTTTTTTAAGTGACTTCTTATGTGGAAGAAGTGCAAATCTAGGAGATTGTGCACAAAGCTGTAGATGGTCATATAATTTATATGCAGAGGAAAAAAATAATCCAGGAAATTTAATGCCAATAGAAGAAAGCGAATATGGTACAAGTATATTTTCATCAAAAGATTTATGCTTAATTAAAGAAATACCAGAAATAATTGAAATGGGTATAGATAGCTTAAAAATAGAAGGAAGATTAAAAACAGAATATTATATAGCGAGTGTAATAAATGTTTATAGAAATGCCATTGATGATTATATGAAAGACCCAAAAAGTTATGACTTTAACAAATATTTAAAAGAAATAGAAAAATGTAAAACAAGAGAATTTACAACATTCTATTTTAATGATAGAAATAATAAAGATATACAAGATTTTAGCGGAAGACAATATAATGACACATATGAATTTGGAGGAAAAGTTATCAAATATAGTGAAGAAAAATCAACAATAGAAATAAAAAATAAATTAAAAATTGGTGATACTATGGAAATAATAATTCCTAATATATTAGAGCCAAAAGTATTTGAAATAGAAAAATTATGGGATTATGAAACAGAAGAAGAAATAGAATCAATTAGTCCAGGTGTAAAAGGTCAAAAAGTTCTAATAAAATTACCAATAGAATGTAAAGAAAACTGGATAATAAGAAGAAAAAAATTGAAAAATAATTGATAAACTTAGTAAAAGATGAACGGAGCGAAGCACAGTGAAAGTATCAGAATTTAATTACAATTTACCAGAAGAGCTAATAGCACAAGTACCAATAGAAAAAAGAGACAAATCAAGGTTAATGGTATTAAACAAAGAAAAGCAGACAATAGAACACAAACAATTTAAAGATATAATTGACTATCTAGAAGAAGGAGATTGTATAGTCAGAAACAACACAAAAGTAATACCAGCAAGAATATATGGAAAAAAAGAAACAGGAGCAAATGTAGAATTTTTATTATTAAAAAATATAGAAGGAGACATTTGGGAAAGCATAGTCAGACCAGGAAACAAACTACATAAAGGAACAAAAGTCATATTTGGAGATGGAATATTAGAAGCAGAAATAATAGACATAATGGCAGGAGGAACAAGAAAAGTAAAGTTCAGTTATAATGGAATATTCAATGAAATATTAGATCAAATAGGACTAATGCCATTACCACCATATATACATGAAGAGTTAAAAGATAGAGACAGATATCAAACAGTATATGCAAAATATAATGGATCAGCAGCAGCACCAACAGCAGGATTACACTTTACACCTGAATTGTTACAAGATATAGAAGAAAAAGGAATAAAAATAGCAAATGTAACATTACATGTTGGAATAGGAACATTTAGACCAGTAAAAGAAGATGAAGTAGAAAAGCATGAAATGCATTCAGAACATTATTACATAAAAAAAGAAGATGCAGAAAAAATAAATGAAACAAGAAAACAAGGAAAAAGAATTATAGCAGTAGGAACAACATCATGTAGAGTATTAGAATCAGTGTCAGATGAAAAAGGAATGTTAAAAGAAACAGAAGGAGACACAGAAATATTTATATATCCAGGTTACAAATTTAAATGTATAGATGGATTAATAACAAATTTTCATCTACCACAATCAACTTTATTAATGTTAGTATCAGCTTTAGCAGGTAAAGATTATATAATGGGGGCATATGAAGAAGCAGTAAAAGAAAAATATAGATTTTTCAGTTTTGGAGATGCGATGTTCATAATGTGATAACATGCCAAAGGGGGCGTCCCTTTTTGGCACATTAAAAAAACGGGGGCAAATTATAAAATGAAAGGAAAATGTAATTGTGCCCAAATTTATAAGAAAAAATTTAACAGGAAAAAAATATGTTCATATAACAACTCATGGAATATCAGAAGAATATATATATGAAGATATTAATGAAAAAAGAAAAATAAGAAAATTAATTTTAGAAAATCAAGAGAAATTTAATATTAATGTAATTTCATTTTGTATTATGAGTAATCATTTACATTTATTAATAAAATTTAAACAACCAAAAGATTTATCAATGTATATGCATAAAATTAATACTATATATGCAATTTATTATAATAAGAAACATAATAGAACAGGATATGTGTATAAAGATAGATTTCATTCTCAAATTATTAAGGATATTAAACATTTGCAAAATGCAATTGTTTATATTCATAATAATCCTGTCAAAGCAAAAATTTGCAATAAAGTGGATGAGTATGAATTTAGTAGTTATTTAAATTTTTGGGAAGAAAAACAAGAGGAAGCAATAAATATTTTTTATTCACAGGATTATTATAATAAAATACACAATAGAAATGACTATGAAGTAGAATATATATCAAATTTTGAAAAGATTTCAGAAGAGGATGCAAAAGAAATTTTAAAAGAATATTTAAGTAAAAAAAATATAACAATTGAAGAGTTAAAAGAAAATAAAGAGAATCTATATGAAATATGTAATATTTTAAGAAATGATTATAAAGTTTCATATAGAAAATTAGAAAAAATTATAGAAATCGGTAGAGAAGCTATAAGAAGAGTGATGGCAAAAATATAAAAGCGTGCCAAAGGGGGCGTCCCTTTTGACACATTT
>CAPNAQ010000050.1:7264-11175 GCA_948663505.1 uncultured Clostridia bacterium
ATACTTTATTAATATATATGAAAGTTGTGCCAAAAAGGGACGCCCCCTTTGGCAGGAGGAGGAAAAATGAAACCAGCAGTAACATATGAACTTTTACATGAATGTAAACAAACAGGAGCAAGAAGGGGAGTAATACATACACCACATGGAGATATACAAACACCAATATTTATGCCAGTAGGCACACAAGCAACTGTAAAATCAATGACTCCAGAAGAATTAAAAGATGAAGTAGAAGCACAAATAATATTATCAAATACATATCATTTATATTTAAGACCAGGTCAAGATATTGTTAAAGAGGCAGGAGGTCTTCACAAGTTTATGAATTGGGATAGACCAATTTTAACAGATAGTGGAGGTTTTCAAGTTTTTAGTTTAGGGGAGTTGCGTACAATTACAGAAGATGGGGTTGAATTTAAGTCTCATTTAGATGGAAGTAAGCACTTCTTTTCACCAGAGTCAGTAATGAAAACAGAAGAAGACTTAGGTGCAGATATAATTATGGCATTTGATGAGTGTGTAGAATATGGTGCAACATATGAGTATACAAAACAATCAATGGAAAGAACAACAAGATGGGCAAAAAGATGTAAAGAAGCACATGTAACAGAAAATCAAGCATTATTTGGTATTATTCAAGGTGGCTTTTATAAAGATTTAAGAAACCAAAGTTTAAAAGATTTAATAGAATTAAATTTACCTGGGTATGCTATAGGTGGGATTAGTGTAGGAGAGCCAAAAGAAGAATTTCTAGATATATTAAGTTTTACTGCACCATTAATGCCAAAAGATAAGCCTAGGTATTTAATGGGAGTTGGAACTCCAGATTATTTAATTGAGGCTGCGATTGCAGGAATAGATATGTGTGATTGTGTTTTACCAACAAGAATTGCGAGAAATGGAACAGCTATGACATCAAATGGCAAGTTGGTTGTTAGAAATGCAACTTATGAAAGAGATTGGAATCCATTAGATTCAGAATGCGATTGTTATACATGTAGAAATTACTCAAGAGCATATATTAGGCATTTAATAAAAGCTAATGAAATATTAGGTGTACGTTTATTGTCAATTCATAATCTAAGATTCTTGACTAATTTGATGAAAAGGGTTAGAATAGAAATAGAGAATGATAACTTATTGACTTTTAAAGACCAATTTTATAAAAAATATGGATATAAATAATAGAGGTGAGTACAAATGAATTTAATAGATGAGAGTTTTGAAGAAAAAAAGCCTAATAATTCAAAAAAATTAGTAAAAATAATAATAATTGTTATGGCAATTTTATTAGTTGCAATAATAGGGATAATTATAGCTATAGGATATATGAAAAGTAATACATTAAAGTTATATATTGATGGAAGACAAAATGAAAAAGTAAAAGAAATGATGATAATAGAAGAAGATGGTACAATATATTTTCCAATAAAAGAAGTAGCTTCATATTTAGGATATAAAAGTTATAATGGTGAATATTCAAATAAATCTGAGGATACAAGTAAATGCTATGTTGAATGTAGTAACGAAATTGCAAATTTTTCATTAAATTCTAATAAAATATATAAATTATTAACATCAAATAAAGATCTTAATTATGATTATTATTATACTTCTAAGCCAGTAAAAGCAATGAATGGAGTATTGTATACAACATCAGAAGGATTAGAGTTAGCATTTAATGTATCATTCCAATATGATGCAAATAATAAAAAAGTTGTTATATATACATTACCATATTTAATACAAAGTTATAATACTATGGCTTTAGATAATGGATACGAAAAAATTAACAATGAATTTAATAACCAAAAGGCAATATTAAATGACATGTTGATTGTAGAAAAAGAAAAGAGCAATGTTTTTGGAGTAATAGATTTAAAAGGAAATGTAATTTTTGAATCAAAATATGATAATATAGAGTATATTCCTAATATGGGTGATTTTTTAGTTGAAAGTGATGGAAAAGTAGGACTTATGTCTGCTAAAAGAGAAACTAAAATTCAAATTTTATATGATGACTTAAAATTGATAGATAGTGATTTAGATCTATTTTTAGTTGAAAAAGATAGAAAATATGGAATTATGGATTCAAAAGGAAATATAAAATTATATATTGAATATGACGAAATAGGCATTGATAATACTAAGTTTGCTCAGAATGATATAAAAAATAGATATGTTTTAGTAAATAATTTGATACCTGTAAAAAAAGGTAAATTATGGGGACTATTTGATAAAAATGGAAATATGATTGTTGATTTTGAATATGATAGTTTTGGATATATAGCCTCAAGTAATAAAGATGCGATTAATTTATTACTTATACCAGATTATAATGTTATTGTTGCTTGTAAAAATAAGAAATACACATTAATAAATTCTTCAGGTAAAAAGCTTTGTGCAGTTGTTCTAGATGATGTTTACATGACAATACGTTCTGGTAAGAAATATTATTATATGAATTTTAATGATAAGAATTTGAATGTATTAGAGTATTTAGATAGCTTATAATTTAACTTAATAAAGATGCTGATATATATAATATTTATATATCAGCATTTTTAATAGTATAAATTTATAAAAACATAATCTAGTAACAAAATAATTATAAATTATTTTGTCATCACCTGATTTAGAACAGCTGACAAATATTTCATACTATTTAAACATTGATCTAGAGTATTACCAGTAGAACCTACTTCTATAATATTAGCATATTTACCAGTATGTTGATTATATCTAGAAGTAGTAAGCATAATAGGCTTAAACAAGCCGAGGAAACATTTCTTCAGCTTTTTCTTGAACCTTTATTGCAAATTTTAAATTTTGATTCCAATTTGGATGCCATAACCCACCATCATTTGTACCAATTACAAACATTATCTGAGCAGCGTAATCTTCACCAATTTTTACAGTAGGAGCATAATCTTCTCTTGAACCTATTGCATCTCTATGTAAATCTATTATAATATCTGAAGAATAAGTCTTTAGGATATTTTCAACAGTATTCAAAGAACGTGTGTAAGAGCCATTATATGCTGGATAGTCATGATATGAAGTATCATGTTTTACACTTATATTATATTTATTTAAATAATTTGTTAATTCAGTTCCAACTCGTGTAACTGTAAAATTTAAATCTGTGCTTCTAAAATTTCCTGTTGGAGTATATGGATATAGTTCACTTGCTGTATAGCTTTCGCAACTATGTGTGTGAAAAATAACAACATTTTTATTATCTATGGTTATATCTGGTTTTAAAATATCTTGTGATAATTGATATGAAGTTTGATTTTTTATTTTTACATTACCATATTGAACATTAAAAGTTTCTTTTATAGGATTTTGTGTTACAACTTCTGTATGTATTCCATCTGTTTTAGCTAATTCAACATTATTATTTTCAGTATCTTCATTTTGTTTTTCTTTTTCATTATCATTTTCTTTATTTTCTTGTGTATCTTTATTCTTTTTATTATTACTAATCCTTTCAACTTCTTTTAATCCTTTAATACTACTTATTTGTGTTTGTAAAATTTGCTGTAGAAAGCTAGTTTTATCGTATTCTTCTGTTTCTTCTATATTATTGTGATCTTCTTTTATTGATGACATTGCAGGAACTGTTTTGTCTAAACATGTTGTAAAACTTTTTATTGATAAACTGCTTGAGTTTTTATTTGTTTTGGTATTTTCATTTGATTTTCTTTTTATATTTGAAAAGTATTTTGTACTATATATAACAATACATATTGTTAATGTAATTCCTATAAAATATTTTATTATATCTTTCATTCTTAAAACTGTAACATTAAACATATATATTTTTATTCCTTTCTCTCTTATCCTAGGTATGTACATATATTTTATATGTATTCATAGGACATAGAAATATTACTCTATTTTAT
>CAPNAQ010000051.1:0-3657 GCA_948663505.1 uncultured Clostridia bacterium
GATACTGATATTTTTTTGATAAAATATAAAAATTTACTAGAAGAATTACAAAATATATGAAAAATTTAATTAAAAAAGTAAGTAATTACTTATATTAAAAGCAGGAATGTGTTTTTTTATAAAAGAAAAGAGGGTGTCCTAAAATAGGAACCTGAGAACCAGAAAATCCAGCTCGATAAGAGTTGGATTTTTTTGGTATAAAATTGTTAAAGATACTGACAAATCAATATTTTAATGATATAATTCAAGTGTAAAAAAGTAGTGATTTTGGAGGTATAAAATGGGATTTAAATATTATGAACAAAACCAATTAATGATACCAATGGAATGGAAAACATTGATAGATAAAGATGATGTAGTATTTGTATTAAATTACTTAATTGATAATATGAATATTGATAAATTATTAGAAACATATTCATCACTAGGAAGCAGTTCATATTCTCCAAAAATGATGTTAAAAATATTGATGTATGGATATATAAGAAAAAGATATTCATCAAGACAAATAGCAGAAGCAGTACAATGTGATATAAAATTCATATGGCTAGCAGGAGGAAATAAACCAACAAGAAATGTAATCAATTCATTTAGAAAAGACAAAATGAAAATTATAATGGAAGATGTATTTGTAGAATTGCTTGTAGTACTTGAAAAAAAGATATATCAATACAGAAGAATATTTTGTAGATGGTACGAAAATCGAAGCAAATGCAAATAAATATACATTTGTATGGAAAAAAGCTGTTGAAAAATATAAAATAAAATTACAAGAACAAGTTCATAAATTAATGAAAGACATAGATAACATAAATGAAGAAGAAGATAAATTATATCCAGATAAAGAAATAAAACCAGAAGAAATTATACCAGAGGAATTAGAAGAATTTTCAAAGAGATTATCAGACAAATTAAATGAAGGATTAGAAAAACAGAAATCAAAAGAGGAAAAAACAAAAGATAAAAAAGTAAAAAAAATAATAAAAAAAATCAATAAAGATTTTAAACCAAGACTAGAAAAATATAATAGAGATTTAGAAATCATAGGAGAAAACAGAAATAGTTATTCAAAAACAGACCATGATGCTACATTTATGCATATGAAAGAAGACCATATGAGAAATGGACAATTAAAATCATATTAAGAATTACATTAAATATCCACTTCCACTATTTCATAAAGAGCAAACGAAAAAATACAAGTCAATGAAATACAACTGGCAAAATATGGAATACGATGAAATTAATGATAGATTCACATGTCCAGAAGGAAAAAAGTTAGAATATATAAAAACAAGAGAAGATAAAACAGAAACAGGATTTATACAAGAAAGTAGAGTTTATGAATGTTCTGAATGTAGGAGTTGTCCACATAAAGGAGACTGTACAAAAGCTCAAGGAAATAAACAAATAAGATTTAATAAAAAACTATGGCAATTAAAGAATGTAGCAAAAGGAAATTTGACATCGGAAAAAGGATTAGAAATGAGAGGAAAAAGAGCAGAATATTTAGAGGGGATTTTTGGACAAATCAAATGGAATATGGACTTCAAGCGATTTTTGCTTAGAGGTTTAGATAAAGTCGAAGTTGAATGGGGACTTTTATGCTTTGCATTAAATATAAAAAGAATGAATAAAAAGGATATAGAAAAAATAAAAGAAGAAGCAATGGCAAAAGCCATTTTGTTATCAAAAAATATAATCAAATTTCCAAACCAAAAAATCCAACTCGATAAGAGTTGGATTTTCTGGTTTTCGGGTTCCTATTTTAGGACACCCTTTTAAAAGGATTATTTAAGTAAGAATTATTATAAGTTTCTAAGTTTTTCTAGTCTATATTTACTAATCTTAAGTTTTTCATCTAGTTCTAAATTATGAATAATTGACATCAGAGTACCATGGTTAAAATGATTATATATTATTCCATCTGGACTCATATTATATTTAGTATGATTAGGTTTCATGGATTTATTTCCCATCCGCACTCTTGTTCCATCAGGAAGATAAAAACCAGCCTTATGGTAACTAGAAAAGATTTTATCTTCAGGAAGATTATTAAAATAGTCTTCCAAATATGGAACAAACTGATTATCATATGAACCCTGATTAACAGGATTCATTGTATTTACATATACCTCCATGCCAGTAACAGCGTGGGCATGATGTACAAAAGACAATAAATCATCTTCTGTAGGATAATCTCTTTCAGTTGCAAGTATACCAAGATATAGTTTAGTATTCCATTCAGGCTGTTTGAATCTAAATGAAAAGTTTCCTCTGTAAGATATTTTTATCTCATTAACTATTCCATCTAATTTCTTTAATATTTCATAATTAATTCCATTGCTAAACATTTTTACAGTAAGACCAGCATCTTTTGCATATTGTGCAAAATCTACAATATCTGGATGGAGAGTAGGCTCACCTCCATGCAAAAAGAAATTATAGAGACCACTTTCTTTAGCAAAGTTTACTGCTTTTTTGAAATTTTCCCAAGAGAGAAAACCTCCTGTTCTAACATCTTTTTCTATACAAAAATTACAGTTTGAGTTACATTGCTTTGTTAATAAGCAAAAAAACTCCTGTAAATCAGACTTTTCCCGACTATGAGTTGGGATTATTAGTTTTTTCATAATTATTACCATCCTTTCATAAAAATTTACATAATTATTATATAGTTATTTTGCCAAAAAGTCAATAAAAATCAGATTTAAAGTTGACTAAATAAAAAAAAGATACTATAATAAAAATAATCATACTAGGAAAGGATATAAAAAATGAAAGTAGAAACTTTGAATCCAAACAAATTAACAATGAGAGATATAGATAAACAACAACATAGAGTTAAAATTATATTATTAAATTCTAAAGATGAAATTTTATTATGTAAGAGAAATGGCGTATATAATTTTATAGGTGGACATATTGAAAATGGTGAAGGACCTTTAGAATGTGCACAAAGAGAAGTACGTGAAGAAACAGGTATAACTGTAAGACTAGGAAATTTTAGAGCACCTTTTTATAAATTAGAGTGTTTTGAAAAAAATTATTATAACCTAAACAAAAACTATTTTACAACAATTCAATTTCTTGAGGGAAGAACGGATGCTTTAATAGACTTAAGTAAGAGAGAATTAGATGAAGAAGAATTAAAACAAGATTTTAAGTTAGTATATGTTCCTTATAAAGATTTAAGAGGAGAATTAGAAAGAAATAGAAAAGTTGCTAGAAAAGAAAAAAGAGAATTTATTATAGATGAAATGTTACATGTTTTAGATAAATATGATGAGTATCTAGCACAGAATATAGATGAAAGAGGAAGAGATGATTAATAAGAAAAAGTATATCTATAAAACATATTTAAGAGATGTTAATAAATATGAATACAATATTTTTGAAGATAAGGAAAAAAATTGCTATATCTCAATAAAAAAGATATTGGAAATCAAAGAGCCTTATTACACCAAACAAGGTGTATGTTTAATTGATAATAATTATTATATAATTGAGGTAGTTCCATTAGAAGAAAACTATTGTATAAGAATTTTTATAAATAATAAAAAACAAATTATATTGTATTATTTTGATATTACAAAGGAAAATGGATTTGACAAAGAAATAAATTCACCATACTATAATGATTTATATTTAGATGTA
>CAPNAQ010000051.1:3717-11122 GCA_948663505.1 uncultured Clostridia bacterium
GCTTTAAAAGAAAAGCATATTAATAAAGAAGAATATAAGTTAGCAATAAATAAGAAAAATGAACTCATAAAAAGTCTAAAAACAAATACAAATAAATTTATGGAAATTGATTTTATTAAATATTTATAATTTAGAAGTATATATTTTTAAGTTGCAATTTTATATAATAAAAAACCGAAACTTAAAGTATATATTTTCTAGACTTTTTAAATTCTTTATGATATAATTTCAAATAGAGTAAATTAAATAGTCGCTGGTAGAATTCGAAAGAAACTACGAGAGGAAAGTCCGGGCTCCAAAGAGCAATGATGCTAGATAACATCTAGTGGGGGCGACCCTAAGGAAAGTGCAACAGAAAATAACCACCTTTAATGTAAAGGAAAGGGTGAAAAGGCGAGGTAAGAGCTCACCGCCTTTATGGTGACATAAAGGGCTGTGTAAACCCCATCTGGAGCAACACCTAATAAGAAGATTAAGCCTGCTCGGCAACTTCTAAACTGCGTGGCTTGAGATATATAGTAATATATATCCTAGATAAATGACTATTTTTAATGACAGAACCCGGCTTATAGATTTACTCTTTTTAAATCATTAGGTAATTCACCTATAAAATCCATAAAAATATTTTTAATAGGATGGAAAAAACACAATTTATAACAATGCAAAGCCTGTCTATCAATAAAATCAGAAACAGAACCATATAAAGAATCACCAATCAAAGGATGTCCAATAGCAGACATATGAACTCTAATCTGATGTGTTCTACCAGTTTCTAAAATACATTTAACAACACTATAATTATTTATTTCTTTTATAACTTCATAATGAGTAATAGATTTTTGACCTTTATCTGAAATACATCTTTCAATAATACTATTATCTTTTCTAGCAATTGGCAAATTAATAGTATCTGATTTAATATCAAAAGTGCCACTGCAAATAGCAATATATTCTTTTTTGAAAGTATTATTTTTCATTTGAGAAATAAGGCGTTCTTGAATATATTCACATTTTGCAAAAATAACTAACCCAGAAGTATTTAAATCTAACCTATTTACAGGTCGTATTTTTTTCTTTAAACCAATAGAGTCAAAATAAAATTTAATACCATTACAAAGAGAATCTGTGTAATGTAATATAGATGGATGAATTGCTATTCCAGCAGGTTTATTAACTATCAATATCCAATCATCTTCATATACAATATTTAAGCTCATTTTTGTAGATACAATATTTGAATTATCTTCTTCATAATCAAAGGAAATTGCTAAAATATCTCCTATATTTGAAGTGAGTCTGGTGTCACATATTTCACCATTTATTGTTATTTTCTTGTTTTTTATTAATTTATATAGTAGTTTTGATGAGAAATTCAGTTCTTTTTGTAATATTTGATTTATTATTGATGTGTTGCTTTTTATTATGTATTCTAATTTCATGGTTGTCTCCTTCTTTTTAAACATTAGTTTTCAAGTACTTTTAAAATCTGCTCTATTGAAATTGGTCCTGTTCTTTGAATTTTTATTGTTTCAGAGGTGCAATCTATAATTGTACTTGCATTACCAAATGATACATTTCCTTCCATTATCCCATCTAAAGTTGGAAAAGTCTTTTCTATTTCATCTAAATTTTTACATGTTGATTGTCCACTTTGATTAGCACTAGTCATAAATATAGGACTTTCGACTTTATAAATTAAATCTTCCAGAACTTTAGTAGGTGCCATTCTCACAGCCATTTCTGAAGTTGCATTTATTCCTCTATTATTAATATAGGAAAATGCTTCAGACTTTTTATTTAGAACCAAAGTAATAGGTCCAGGCATAAAAGCATGGATTAACTTTTCAACTGTTTCATTTACTATAGCAATACTTTTTATTTGCTTTTCATCTGCACACATAACAGGAAATGATTTGTTAGAAGGTCTATTTTTAATAGATTTTAGTTTATTATATGCTTGTATTGAATTTATACGTGCACATATTCCATATACTGTATCAGTAGGAACACTGATTATTCCATCGTTTTTAAGTATTTTTGCTAATTTATCTGTTTCACTTTGTTTGTATTTTTTCATAATTTATTACTCCTTAAAATTTATTATATATAATAGTGTTATTAATCAAGGAAGATTATAGCATATTTTTTTCTATAATCAAATTCAAAAAATAAAAAAATAAATTAATAGTGTGGATAATAAAAAGTATATATGTTATAATCTAATACAATTATTATTGAAAAGAAATTAAAAATATAAAGAGGAATAGAAATGAGAATAAGATACAAAAAATGGGCAAGACCAGAATTAGAAGCAAGCAAATTTTATATAAATAATCCTGAAGAATGTAAAGGAAAATGGAAGGAACAATTTGAAAAAGAAGAAAATCCAATACACTTAGAATTAGGTTGTGGAAAAGGACAATTTATATCAAAAAAAGCATCAAATAACTTAAATGTAAACTACATAGCAATAGACTTAGTTGATGCAATGTTAGGATTAGCAAAAAGAAATGTAGAACAAGAATATAATGAAAAAAAACTAGAACCAAAAAATATATTATTAACAAGATTTGATATTGAAAGAATAAATTTAATATTAGATGAAAAAGATAAAGTCCAAAGAATATACATTAACTTTTGTAATCCATGGCCAAAAGGAAAACATAGAAAGAAGAGATTAACACATACAAAACAGTTAGAAAAATATAAACAATTTTTAATTCAAAATGCAGAAATATACTTTAAAACTGATGATGAAGATTTGTTTAATTCAAGTTTGATATATTTTAAAGAAAGTGGATTTGAGATAATATCCAAAACATACGATTTACATAATGAACCAATATTTGATAATAATATTGAAACAGAACATGAAAAAATGTTTTCAGAACAAGGAATAAAAATAAAAGCATTAATTGCAAAATATAGTTATTAATGTTTTAGATAAGGAGCTAAAATGAAATTTGGGTTATCAGATGAAATATTTGAAAAAGTATTAGAAATAGTAAATAAAAATAATAAATATAAATTTAAAATTTTTGGGTCAAGAGCAAAAAATACATATAAAAGGACATCTGATATAGATATAGCAATATTTGAAAATGTAATAAGACAAGATAAATACAAAATAATGAATGAGTTTGATCTATTAGATATAATTTATAAAGTAGATTTAGTATTTATAAATGATAATACAAAAAAAGAATTTAGAGAAGAAATAGAAAAAGAGGGAATAGACCTAAATTAAAAATGTGGAGGTATATATAATGAAAAGATTTGAAGAAAGAAGAAAAGATTTAGTAAATGCAACATCAAGATTAAAAGAAGCACTGGAACAAGAAGATAATGATATAACAATAGATGGAGTTTTACATAGATATGAATTTACATTTGAGCTAGCGTGGAAAACATTGAAAGACTATCTAAATTATTTAGGAATAGAACAAAATACAGGAAGTCCAAGAGAAGTAATAAAAGAAAGCTATTCAAATAGTATAATAGAAAATGGTGAAATATGGATAGATATGATGTTAGCTAGAAATTCTTTATCACATTTATATGATGAAGAAACATCAAGAGAAATATACAAAGAGATAAAAGAAAATTATATATATGAAATAGATAAATTAGTAAATAAATTACAAACAATAGAAAAAACTTAAGTGTAGAGGAAGAGATGAAATAAAATGGAAGCAGTAGAAGTTACAGAAATGAAAAAAAATAAAGATAATAAAGAATATATTATTGAAGCTGTGAGTAAACAAGGAAAGCTATTAGAATTTGCGGCAGAAAAATTTAAAAGAGATAAGGAAGTTGTAAAAATTGCATTAGAACAGGATGGTGAAGCAATGGAATTTGTCGCTTCTGAATTAAAGGATGATAAAGAAATGGTCTTATTGGCCATAAAAAGTGCACCTTGGACAGCTTGCTATGCTTCAGATAGATTAAAAGCTGACAAAGATGTAATAATTGCAAGTGTTAAAGACTGTGGTCAAACATTGTATTATGCAAGTGAAAAGTTAAGAGATGATAAAGATATTGTAAGATTGGCTGTTGAGAATAAAGGGTTAATTGTTAAGTATGCAAGTTATAGATTAAGAAATGATAAAGAAATTGCAGAAATTGCTGTAAAAAATGATAAAAGGGCATTTCAATTTTTAAGTAAAGAATTAAAAGATAATGAAGAGATAAAGAAATTAATAGAGTAAAATATAATTACTTTTACAAAAAATATATTATTTAGAAAAAAAGATATAATTGACATATTTATTATAAAAATATAAAATGGGAATAATTAAAATAAAAATAAAATTAATAAAAATAAAGGGAGGAAAATAAAATGTTAAAAAAAGTTGCAATTTTAGCAAATGGAGGAGATGTAGCAGGATTTAATGCTGTTATTAGAGGAATTGTAAAAACTGCTGAAAATAGTGGAGTAGAATGCTATGGATTTATAGATGGATATAATGGATTATTAAAAAATGAATTTATACAATTAAGTACAGCACAAAATGGAAATGCACAAGGAATATTACCAAAGGGAGGCTCAATAATTGGTTCATCTACAAATGCAAATGTATTTAATTATAAAGTTATAAATGAAGATGGAAGTGTTGAATATAAAGATTTATCTGATGTATGTGTAGAAAACATAAAAAAGAACGAATTTGATTGCATATTTACATTAGGAGGAGATGGAACTCAAAAATCTGCAAGAGATTTTGCTACAAAAGGAGTAAATGTAATAGGAGTGCCAAAAACGATTGATAATGATGTTGCGTGTACAGATATTACATTTGGATATAATACAGCTGTATCTGTTGCAATGGAAGCAATAGATAGACTTCATACAACAGGAGAGACACATCACAGAATAATGGTATTAGAAGTAATGGGAAGATATGCTGGATGGATTGCTCTTGAATCTGCTATAGCAGGAGGAGCAGATGTTGCACTAATACCTGAAATACCATATGATATAAATAAAGTAGCTGAAAAAATAAAAAATAGACAAAAAAGAGGTAAGAATTTTAGTGTAGTAGTTGTAGCAGAAGGAGCTAAAGCAAAAGATGGTGATATTATAGTAGAAAATGTAAGAGAAAATGGTAAGGGTGTAGATAATACAAAATTAGGAGGAATTGGGCCAGTTGTAGCAAAGCAACTTGAACAATTAACAGGGCTAGAAGCAAGAAATACAACATTAGGATATATGCAAAGAGGGGGAACACCAACAGCATTTGATAGAGTCTTATCAACAAAATATGGTTCATATGCTATGACATTAGCAAAAGAAGGAAAATTTGGTAACCTTGTTGTTATAAAAAATGGAAAAGTTGATAGTGCTTCTTTAGAAGATGTTGTAGGTCAAAATAAAGAAATTGGAGCAGTTTCAGGAAATACTCAAGAAAGTAACCAAAGAAAAGTTACTATGGATGATGATTTAGTAAAAACTGCAAGAAACGTAGGTATTAATTTAGGAGATTAATATCTTCTTTTTTGTTACTAGTCAGACTTTAAAAGAATATTATTATGCTTTTAATAAATTATTTTAATTAAGGCTGACTAATAACACTTTTTTTACATTTATATTACATTTTGTAAATTGATTGACTAAAAAAAATGCTAATGATATAATTAAGTCGAAAAATAGAAAAACATGAACTTTCAAAAGAAAAGGGTGTGAAAAAAGTGAAGACCAGAAGAAAAATAATAATATTAGCATTAGTAACTATAATAATATTTAATATAACAATAATATTCAATCAAAATAAAATTTTAGCAGTTAATCAAACAATAAGTGAAGATATAAATGGAATAAATGAATCTAAATATCCGAAAATTAAAGAAAAGATACAAGCATTAAAAAATAAATATCCAAATTGGAAATTTAAAATATTGTATACTGGTTTAGACTGGAATACAGTTATAGCAAATGAATTTACAGGACATGGAACATCACCAAAAAACTTAGTATATAAAACATCAAATTATCAAGGAGAATGGATATGCCCAATCTGTGGAGATAAGCCATATGACAATGGAAGCTGGAGATGTGCCTCTGAACAAGCAATAAGATACATGATGGATCCTAGAAATTCAATAAATGAATCAGATATTTTTCAATTTGAGCAATTAACAAATAGTGGTACAGATTTAAATATATTAAAATCAATGACAAAAGGAACCTTTTTAGAAGGACATGAACAAGGAATATTAGATGCTTCAAATAATAATAATGTAAATAGTTATTATATTGTTGCAAGACTAATACAGGAACAAGGTAGAACAGGGACAGTTTTAACAAGTGGAGCAGGATATAATGGACAATATGCAGGATACTATAATGCTTTTAATATAGCAGCATCAGGAAACTCTACAGCAGCAATATTAACAAATGCATTAGCATATGCACAAAAAAAAGGATGGAATACATTAGAAAAATCAATAAATGGAGGAATAAGCTTTTTATCAGCACAATACATAAAAAAAGGACAAGATACATTATATTTACAGAAATTTGATGTTGAAGCAACAAATGGATTATATTCAAACCAATATATGCAAAATATATTAGCCTCACAAAATGAAGGTGCAACACTAAGAAATACATATATAGGAATGAATGCAATGTCATCATCACATACATTTATAATACCTGTTTATGAAAATATGCCAAACGATAATTGCATTAGACCAAATTCAAGTGGAACAAGTTCAATAGAATCAGATTTAGTTAAAGTTAATGTAGATAGTACGTTAAGGATAAGAAATAATCCAAATGGTGATACAACAGTTGGATGGTTATATAAAAATGAAATAGTAACTAGATTAGAAAAAGCTAAATCAAAAGTAGCAGGAACATATTGGGATAAAATTCAAAAAGCGGATGGTACTACAGGATATGTTGCAAGAGAAACCTATGAAAATGAAGCTAAATATAAATTATATTTAGTTCCAGTTAATCAAAATGATAATCAAGATGATTCAAATAATAATAGCAATGATAATAGCAATGATAATAACAATGATAATAATGTTGGAGTAAATACAGACAAAGTACAAATTAATAAAGAAAGTAAATTAATAATAGTTACTCCTGAAACAATTGCAGCAGATATATTAAAAGCTTTTGGAGGTCCGACAAAAATAACAAAAGCAGATGGAAGTTTTCTTAATAGTGAGAATGACTTAATTGCAACAGGTTTTATTGTCCAAGATACTTATACAGTAGTAAAAAAAGGTGACTGTAATGGTGATGGAAAAGTAACAGCAAGTGATTATGTTTTAACTAAAAATCACATTATGGAGGTATCAACTTTAGTAGAGGCATATAAAGAAGCTTCTGATTATAATGGGGATAAAAATATAACAGCAAGTGATTATGTTTTGATAAAAAATTATATAA
>CAPNAQ010000052.1 GCA_948663505.1 uncultured Clostridia bacterium
TTTTAAATATTTATATTTTAAAGGTATTAAAAAGAGAGCTTTTAAAGAAATTATGATATTACATTTTCCATTATCAAGTTACTTATTATTTACATTTATATAGGTAATGTATTGTTAATAAAGGGGGATAACAAATGAAATTTATAAAGAAAGAGAAAATAACAAAAATATTTTTATGTGTAACATTAATGTTAGCACTTGTTTTTGGTTGTATTGGAAGCAAGTATGCAAATGATGTAAATAACATTAATGATACAAATATAGATACACAAAAAGAATTAGAAAGTACATTAGCAACACAAACAAGTGATGTACAAGAAAATATATTGGAAGATAAAAAAGAAGATTCACAAGAAATAAAAACAGAAGATACATCAGAAGTTGAAACAAAAGAATCAGAGGTTGAATTAGAAGATAAATTGCAAGAAAGTACAAAAAATGAGTTGGAAACACAAATAGAAAGTAGCACACCAAAAGTAGAAACAAATGATATATCAGAGGTAGATAAAAAGAATGTACAAAATGAAAAATTAAGTGTTATGTATAATTCACATATACAAGATGTTGGTTGGGAAAGAGATTTTTCAGTAAAAGATGGGCAAACTTCTGGAACATCTGGAAGAGCATTAAGATTAGAGGCAATGAAAATAAAGTTAAATACAATTTCAGATATAGGAATAAAATATCAAACACATGTAGAGGAAATAGGATGGCAAGGATGGAAACAAAATGGGGAATTAGCAGGAACAGAGGGACGTGCATTAAGATTAGAGGCTATAAGAATAGAATTAACCAATACAGAAAAATATAGTGTAATGTATAGAGTACATGTAGAAGAAATAGGGTGGCAAGATTGGTGTTATGATGGAGAAACAGCAGGAACAGAAGGGAAAGCATTAAGATTAGAAGCTATAGAAATTAAAGTTATTGAAAAAGTTACAAAAGGAAAATTAACTATTGAAACACCTATATCAGATATATATTATGAAGATACAGTAATAAATGTATCAGGTTGGAAATTAGCTAATGTCCCTAATACAACAATTCAAGTTACATATGATGATACAAAAATTGAAAATATTAGTTATAAAGGAAGAGCAGATGTTTTAAGTTTTGTAAAAGGATATGGAACAATAAAAGAAAATCCAACAGCAGGATTTGAATTTAATTTGCCTATTACTGGGACAACTACAGGAGAGCATTTATTAAAAATAGATTTAGTAACTAAAGATAATTTGATATTACAAACATATAGTAAAAAAATAAAAGTTGATAAAGGAATGCATGTAAAATATAGTTCACATGTGGCAGAAATAGGATGGCAAGATTGGAAACAAAATGGCGAATTATCAGGAACAGAAGGAAGAGCATTACAATTAGAAGCTATAAAAATAAAAGGTATAAATGTACCTAAAGGTGTTAATGTAAAATATCAAACACATGTATCAGAAATAGGATGGCAGGACTGGAAAACAGAAGGAGAAACTGCAGGGACAGAAGGAAAAGCATTAAGATTAGAAGCTATAAAAGTAAAATTAGAAGGAACAACAGAGTATTCTATTATGTATAGAACACATGTAGCAGATATAGGCTGGCAAGATTGGTGTTATGATGGAGAAACATCAGGAACACAAGGTCTTGCAAAACAATTGGAAGCTATAGAGATAAAAATAGTACCAAAAGTAACATTAAATAGAACAGAAATGTATATTGATAATCCAGTAAATACAATCAATAGAGGAACTGAAAAAGTAAAAGGTTGGATAATGACGTCATTTAAAAATGTTGGATTAAAAATATTTATTGATAATCAAGAAATAGATTTAAGCAAATTACAAAGAACTTCAAGAGAAGATGTTAAAAATTTAAAAAAAGGATTTGGAGATGAAAATATTTATAATCCTACACCTGGATTTGAAATGAATGTTGATTTTTCTCAATATACATTAGGAACACATACTATAAAAGTGCAGGCTATACATGATAATAATGTAATAAAAGAAATAAGCCAACAATTTATAATACAAAACCAAATTTTTCATACAAAAGGCACATATGGATATACAGGACTAAAAGCTGCAGGAGATGGAAGAGGATCAGATTTAGAATATTATCAATATGGAACAGGTCCAAATGTATTTTTTGCAACATTTGCAATACATGGTTTTGAAGATTTGTGGTGGGCAGATGGATCAGAATTAGTTGAAATAGCAGATAAATTTTATCAAAAATTAATAGATATTAATGATAGTAGTATAGCAGATAAGTGGACAATTTATATTTTCCCTGGTGTAAACCAAGATGGATTGAAACATGGAAATACAAATAATGGGCCAGGAAGAACAACATTATATAGTCAAGCACCTAATCATAAAGGAATAGATATGAATAGATGTTGGCAAGTAGGTAATTCATATACAAGATATACTGATAATAGAAATTATAATGGTACAGCTGGATTCCAAGCATATGAAGCACAAGCATTAAGAAACTTTTTACTAAATCATAAATCACAAAATGGACAAACTGTTTTGGTTGATTTACATGGATGGACACAACAATTAATAGGAGATCCTACAATATGTTCATTCTATGGTAAACAATTTCCTGAAAATGATAGTTCTGCAGTTGGAAGATATGGAACAGGATATTTGGTAAATTGGGCAAGATTATCTTTAGGTTCTTCATCTAGAAATGCTAAGGCAGCTCTAATAGAGTTACCACATTCAGGTGTTACTGGACATCAAGCTGTTTTGAATAAAAATTTTCCTAATAGATATATCGAGGCAACATTAGATATGTTAAGAAATATATAGCAATTATTATGTGTCAGAATTTAGATGTGATGTATATCTAGATTCTGACATTTATAAAATTTCAAAAAATTAAACAACCCAAATAATATAAATTTTAATAGGAGGCATGGTTTTGAAAAATAATAAAAAAATAATAATAAGTATAGTATTAATTTTGTTAGTAATAATCTTAATATGTATATTTTTAAAATTAATAAAGAAAAGTGAACAGGAAAAAGAGAATGAAAATAAAATCAAAAATTTAGAAATTGTAAATGAATTAAAGGAAGAAACAGGATTTACAGGAAATTCAAATATATATGAAGTGCAACAAGAATTCGATGGTAGACAAGTATTAACGGTAAAAGCAAATATAAAATTTAAAGTAGCATTTGCTGGAATGATAAAAAAATCAGTTCCAACAATGGAAGAGATAGATAGTGTACTAAATGAACATTTACCAAGAGAAAATGGTATTTGGGTCGAAAATGATAGTAGAGATAAAATTTTAAATCTATTTAATAATAAAAAAGTTAATTCTAAATATACCATAGATAATAAGGGATATTTAAGAATACAAGAAAAAAACAGTCAGAATGATTTTGATAAAAAACTAGAAAAGATTATTAATGGAGATAAATTATATATTTTAGATATTTCAAGTATTTGCTATATTGTTGATGAACTAACAGGTGATATTTGGAATTATGATTTTAAGAAAATAGATAAATATCAAATTTACGAATATTTTCAAGATGGTGATAAGATGATAATTTTTATTAATGAAAATGACGAAGAACAGGTTACTGATGATGAGATTTTCAATAGTATTATAGAGTTGTTTTAAAAAGCCCATTTAACAAGAAGAAACTGGCACGCTGAAAACGTAATAGGGAGCTCAGGCATGTGTGTCTAAAAATTTATTAGTGTTACTTTTGAAAGATCTAAAGAGAATATGGATTTGATACTTATGTGATAGAACTTCCTAGTTATAAAGTGGTTTTGGAAGATGGAAATTATTCTGATGAGGAAAAGAAAACATTTTTTGAAATTGTTAAAAATAGATCTGCTTTCTTTTTTTAATATGCACAATTAGGAGGATTAAAAATTGCCTAGTATTTTTGAATTAAAACGGATATAAAATATATTTTGTTTATCCACCAGTATAACTGGTTGATTACTCTAAAGTTGTTAATGTCCAAAAGGAAGCATTCCTTTTGGACATTTGTTATTGACAAAAATATATTTTTAATATAGGATATAATAGAAAAAAAGGAGTGAAAACATAATGGATTTTATAAAAGCTTTATGGAAAAATAAGAAATTAGTATGGCAATTAGGAAAAAACGACTTTAGGAATAAATTTGCAAACACAAGTCTAGGAAGTATATGGGGATTTTTACAACCATTTATATATATGATAACATATGCGATAGTATTGCAATATATACTAAGAACAGGAAATTCAGGAGACTCTCCATTTATTGTATGGTATCTGCCAGCAATGGCAATATGGCAATTTTTAAATGACAGTATTTTAAACATAACAAACAGTATAAGAAATTATAGTTATTTAGTAAAAAAAGTATTATTTCCAGTAGATGTAATACCTGCAATATCACTAATATCAACATGCATAACATCAATATTTGTAATAATAGTTGCAACAATTATATGTGTAATTTATGGATATATACCAAATATATTATTAATGATTTACTATATATTTGCAGCATTATGTTTTGTTATAGGACTTACAAGATTAACATCAGCAATAACAACATTAGTTCCAGATTTTGGGCAATTACTATCAATAGTAATGCAAATACTATTTTGGTTTACACCTATAATTTGGGATCTTACATTTGTTGAAGGTTTAGCAGGAGGAAATGTATTAAGAATAGTAAAATGTATGCCAATTTCATATATAGTTACAGGATTTAGACAAGCATTTGTTGGAGGTAGCATTATTACAGATGCACATGGAATATATACATTAATATTTTGGATAATAACAATATTAATATTTGTATGGAGTAATCACATATTTAAAAAATGTAAAAAAGATTTTGCAGATGTATTATAAAATTCGGAGGTTAAACATAGTGGAACAACAAGAAACAATAGATATTTTAATGGCGACATATAATGGAGAAAAATACCTAAAAGAACAAATAGAAAGTATATTAAATCAAACATATAAAAATATTCGATTAATAATATCTGATGATTGTTCTAAAGATGATACTGTATCAATAATAAAAGAATATGAAAAAAGAGATAAAAGAGTAATTACATATATACAAGAAAAAAACTTAGGATATATAAAAAATTTTGAATTTTTACTAAAAAAAGTTGAAAACAGAATATATATGTTATCAGATCAAGATGATGTATGGAATGAAGATAAAATAGAAAAAACATATACAAAATTAAAAGAAGAAAATGCAGACTTGGTTTTTACAGATTTAGAAGTAGTAGATTCTAATTTAACAACAATGTTTTCATCTTTTAATACATATATGAAATTACAAAGAAAAATAACAAAATATAGTGGAGTAGAACGACAATATTTGTATAACTGCATAACTGGATGTACAATATTAAGTAAAAAAGAATTTATAGATAAAATGATGCCATTCCCTAGTGAGTCTAAATATGTTGTACATGATATGTGGATAGGAATAATTGTTGCTATGTGTGGAAAAGTAGTTTATTTAAATGAAAAAACTATAAAATATAGACAACATGGGAATAATCAAGTTGGAACAGAAAAAATATCACATGGATTTACAAAATTTAAAGATGTACGAGATTTATTTGTAAATGTCAAATTAGCTGTATTCTCAGCATATGTAAAAAATGAAGACAAATTTATTGAACCATGGAAAGAGCTAAACAAGAAAGCTTTAAATTATTATGAAAATATAAAAGATTGCAAATATATTAATTTTAAAGGTTGGAATATATTTCATAAATTATACAAATATGAAACTATTTATTATTATTTATTAAGCTTTATAATAATGAATTTTCCAATATTAGGTAATATTTTATTTAAAATAAGAAATACATTGAACAGAGCGAAGCGAAAGGAATGAGATTAAATATGGATAATAAAGAGGAGTATGCAATAGAAATAGAAAATTTAACAAAACAATATAAAATGTATAACAGAAAAAAAGATAGGCTACTAGAAATAATATTACCAAAATATGAACATCATGACACATTTACAGCAGTGGACAACATGAACTTAAAAGTAAAAAAGGGAGAAATACTAGGAATACTAGGAAAAAATGGAGCAGGAAAATCAACACTGTTAAAAATGATAACTGGAGTAGTGGTACCAACAGAAGGAAACATAAAAGTAAATGGAAAAATAAGTTCAATGTTAGAACTTGGAACAGCTTTTAATATGGAACTTACAGGATATGAAAATATATATCAACATGGACAAGTAATGGGATTAACAAATGAAGAAGTCAAAGCAAAAGAAAAAGAAATAATAGAATTTGCTGATATAGGGGAACATCTGTATCAACCAGTAAAAACATATTCATCAGGAATGTTTGCAAGACTTGCATTTGCATGTGCGATAAATATAGAACCAGAATTATTAATAGTTGATGAAGTATTATCTGTAGGAGACATGGCATTTCAAGAAAAGTCAATAACAAAGATGAAAGAAATAAGAGAAAGTGGAACAACAATAATATTTGTATCACATTCATTACAGGCAATAAATAATTTTTGCACTAGAGCAATATGGATGCAAAATGGAAAAATAATTATGGATGGAAACACTGTAGATGTTGCCGAAAAATATAAAGAAAGTATGATAGATAAACCAAGACAAGAACAAGTAGAAAAGAAGATAAAAGAGAAGAACAAAGAAGAAAATAAAGAAAAAGAAGATATAAAAGATAAATCGATTAAAATTTTAAAAGTTGAAAGTGATAAAGACGAATATAACCTATATGAAGATATAAATATAAAAGTTTGTGTAGAAAATAAGAAAAAAATAAATAAATATGGTGCAGGACTTATTATATACAATTCAAAAAGTGAATTGGTAACAGCCATAAATACTGTAAGAATAGAAAAATATTTAAATGAAAAAATTAATGAAATTAACTTTAAAATAAAAAGAAATTGTTTAAATGAGGACAAGTATTATGTAACAGTTTCAATTTGTGATGAAAAAATAATGTTCAGTTATGATAAACTAGAATATGCAACAAGTTTTAAAATAAATGTTCCAAAAAATAGCTTTGGTGTACCATTATCAGAGGGAATATATGCATGTGATTATGAAATTACTGAAAAATAAAGTTACAATTAATAACAACTCATAGTCGAACTCATTTTTTCAGATTAATATTATTATGACTTTAATCAATTATTGTATTAATGCTAACTTGAACAAATAGGAGGAATGTATGTCAAAAAATATTTTAATAACAAATTATGAAATAGCACATTATTCTGGTTCAGAAATCAATGCGTCAACAATAGCAAAGAGGATGAAAGAATTAGGGTATACAGTATATATAGCAAGTTTAAATTTTGATGAACCATTATTTTTGGATGTAAGAAAAAATTTTGATGTATGTATAAACCTTCAAAATGATAATTTTAATTTTGAAGAAATAGAATTTGACTATGTTTGGTCACATCATTTTTTCTTATTAGATTGGTTAATATTTGAAAAAGGACTAAAAGCAAAAAAAATAATTTATAGTAGTTTATCAGGAAAAGAATATTTTGAAGCACCTCCAATATATGCTAATGATTTGAATTTAGTATTAGCTAATTCCCCTGAAACACAAGAACAATTAATCAAAGATGGAATTCGAAATACCTATTTATTTGAGAACTATTCATTTTTAGAATATTTTGAAAGAAATATCGAAGTAAAAGAATTGAAAAATATTGCAATAGTATCAAACCACATACCTGAAGAATTATATGAAGCAAAAAAAATATTACAAGATAAAGGATTTAATGTTCAAGTTTATGGAATTGATGGAAAACAAGAATTAATAACAGATAAAATATTAGAAAAATATGATGTAATTATATCAATTGGTAAAACTGTTCAATATGCAATGTCCTTAAAAATACCAATATATATATATGATAGATTTGGACGGATCAGGATATTTAAAAATGAGCAATATTGAACAAAATAGAGCACATAATTTTTCTGGACGAAGTTTTTCAAAGAAAACTAGTGAAGAATTATGTAATGACATAATACAAGATTTTAATAATGCACTAAATGAACTTGAAGATATAAAAAAATATGCTTTTGAAAATTTCTGCTTTGAAAAGAAAGTTGACAAATTAATACAAGATTTAGAACAAAAAGATAATGTTAATTTAGCTAAAATAAAAATTAAATATGAAAATTATAGTAGAAATCTTATGGCAAGTAAAAATTTATTAATTTATGCAAACAGAAAGGCTGAAATAATAAAGGAAAGAGAGAAAAATCAAGTTGCATTTGATTATATAGAAGTGCAAAGAGTAAAAACAATAGAGCATGAAAGAGAAAATGCCGAATACAAAAAAGATATTTTAGAATATCAAAGTAAAATAACAGAATTAGAGAATAAGATAAAAATACTTGATACAGAACTTTTAAATGTAAAAAAGTCAAAGTCATGGAAATTAATTTCTAAAATAAGAAATTTTATAAAACTTCTTAATAGAAATTAAGCCAAATAATATGGATTTTCAAAAATTCCGTTTTCAAGGCGTTTAATATACTGAAGATTCATATTTTATAGACACACTATAATGGGTTAAAGTGAATAACGACTCAGGTCAAACTCATTTTTTCAAATTAATATTATTTGGCTATAATAATTGTTATCTGTATATGTTAATTGTAAAGATTATGAGTAAAATGAAGAGAAGTGAAAGGGAGAAAGTTATGAAAAAATGTGATATAATCATACCAATATATAATTCACCAGAATGGGTAAAAATGTGTGTATATGCAGTATTTAAAAACACACCAAATGAAGTAATAGGAAAAGTAATATTAATGAATGACAACTCAGACAAAGTAACATGTAATTGTATAGAAAATTTAAGAAAAAAATACCCTGAAAAAATAGAAGTGTATAAAAATGAGGAAAACTTAGGATTTATAAAAAATGTAAACAAAGGATTTAAACAAACAAATGCAGAGTATGTGTTGTTATTAAATACAGATTGTTTACTTTCAACAAATACAATACCAAAATTAATTGAACATGTAGAAAAGAACAACAAAATAGGATTAATATGTCCAATATCAAGTAATGCAGCAAATATATCACTTGACATATTTGAAAACTACAGTTATATGCAAATGAATGATTTACTATATAGGAACTTTAAAGGGCAATGTTTTGATGCATGTACAGTAGTTGGAAATTGCTTACTAATAACAAGAGAATGTCTTGAAAAAGTAGGAGATTTAGATGAAATTTATGGAATGGGATATGGAGATGAAACAGATTATCAATTTAAAGCACACAGTAAAGGCTTTGAAGCAAAAGTAGCAATAGATACATATGTATTCCATAAATCTGAAGTGTCATTTGGGACAAGCAAAGAAAAACAACAAAGAGTAGATGCAAATAGAAAAATATTTTTTGATAGATGGGGCAAAGAATATAACGAAAGAATGGCTATATATGAAAAAAATGATCCTATAAAGTACATTAAAGAGAATTTAAAAATAGAAAAAAAACCTGAACCTGATGTATTATTCTTTTTACCAGATATAGTACAAACAGCAGGTGGAGTTCATATAGTTGTTGATATTGTAAATTATCTAAATATAAATGGAGTATTTGCAAATATACTAACAGAAAGAATGCACAAATATGATGAAATAATGATATTTTCACCAACATTTATGAAAAATATTAATCAAATAAAACCAAAATGTATAGTAGGAACAGTATATCCAAGCATGTATTTTTGTAGTGCAATAGGAAAACATTTTAATATACCAGTAATAAATTTTATGCAAGGATATGAACCATGTTTTGAAAATGGAAGACCATATGAATGGGCAGAACTTGCATGTAAAAGTAGTCAAAATATATTAGCAATATCAAACTTTTTAAAAGATAAATGTAAAAACAATTTTGATAAAGAAGCAACAGTTATACCAAATGGAATAAATACAGATTTATTGTTTAATAATGAAGTATCTACAAGTGAAACAAAAAGAATAACAATGGTACTTAGAGATAATTATGCAAAAGGAGATTTTATATTAACAGAAATATTAAAACAATTAACATTATTAAAATATAAACTTGAAATAAATGTAGTCCATATGACTGATGTTTTATTTCCAATAAATAATAATCCTGATGTAACAATAAATAAGATTAAAGGACCTATTACAAGAAAACAAATTTCAGCATTATTAAATAGTTCAGATATATATATTGACTCATCATTGATGGAAGGATTTGGTTTAACTGCTTTGGAAGCAATGGCAGCAGGTGCAGTTCCTATTATGTCAGAATCATTTGGTATAGGAGAATATGCTAAAGATAGTGTAAATGGTTTTATTATTAAAGAGGTAAATAATTCTGATAAATATATTGAAAAGGTTGAAGAACTTTTAACCAATGAAGATTTATTAAGAAATATGAAGCAAGAGGCTCAAAAGACAGCTTTAGAGTTTGATTTTGATAAAAAAGTTGATATGTATATTGATTATTTTAGAAATGTTAAAATTGAAGATGTTAAATTAACTGAATTTGAAGAGAAGGAAATTCAAAAGTGGATTGTTGATGAACAGAATATCTTTAATAAAAAACAGCCTGAAACTACTATTGATGTTAATCCATATGTTAGCAAAAAAAGAAAGTTGTATATTAGATTTTTAGGGTTATTTCCAAAGAGTTTGAAGACTAAAGTTAAGAATTTCTTAAGAAAATTAATAAATGAGTAATTACTTAAATTCTGTTTTCCAAGGTGTTTAAGATACTGGATATTCATATTTCAAATATACACTATAATTGGTTAAAGGAATAATGACTCAGGTCAAACTCAT
>CAPNAQ010000053.1 GCA_948663505.1 uncultured Clostridia bacterium
TTATTACTTAAACATAAAAAATTTTTATAGAATCAACATATAATTTTATAAAATCAAATTATAACAAGTGTTCGTTTTTTGAATTTTGAAATTAGATTTTAAAAATTATATTACTTATTTAACTAAATAACCTTCTTAGTCTTAAAGCATTTAAGATTACAGTTAAACTACTAAACATCATAGCAACACTTGCAATCATAGGATTTATAGAAATTCCAAATTTAGAAAATAATCCCATTGCTATTGGAATCATCAAACAATTATAAAAAAACGCCCAAAATAAATTTTGCTTTATATTTCTAATTGTTCTTTTACTAATATTAATTAAATTTAAAATACTACCTAAATCATTTTTTGTTAGTATTACATCAGATGAATCCATTGCTATATCAGTACCACTATTTACACTAACACCTATATTTGCAGCCATCAAAGCAGGACTATCATTTATACCATCTCCACACATCATTACATATTTATTTTGCTGTTTTAATTCTTTTATGACTTGTGTCTTTTCAGATGGTAATACATTTGGAATAACTTTTGTTATACCTATTTCTTGTGCAATTTTTTCAGCTGTTTCTTTATTATCTCCTGTTAACATAATAGTTTCTATTTTGTTTTTATTTAGTTCTTCTATAACTCCTTTTGCATTTTCTCTTACAATATCATTTACTCCAATTAATGCAAGAATTTCATTTGTATTTGCTACATATACAATGCTATTCCCTTTTTTTGTTAATTCTTCTTCATCTTTATGAAATATGTTCTCGACATTATATTCCTTTAGAATTTTTGAGTTCCCAAGAATTAATTTTTGTCCTTCTACTTTTCCTATAATTCCTAATCCTGTTACATTTCCAAATTCTTTTACTTCTAATTTTTCTAAATGATTTTCTTCTAAATAGTTTGTAAACGCTTTTCCTATTGGGTGTGACGCTTTACTTTCTATACTTCCTATTAATTGTAATAGCTTTTTTTCTTCCATAACACTATAATTTTTTATTTCTGAAATTTTTAACTTTCCATAAGTTAATGTTCCTGTTTTATCAAATACAATTGTATTTACTTTTTGTGCATTTTCAAGTATTTCGCTTTTTTTAACTAAAATGCCATTACTTGCACATATTCCTTCTGATACTATAATTGCAAGTGGTGTTGCTAAACCTAAACTACAAGGACAAGCAACTACTAGTATTGTAACAAATGTTATTAAACTATTAGAAAAGTCATATCCCATTATTAAATAAGAAATAAATATTACTATAGCTATAGCTATAACAGCAGGTACAAAATAACCTGAAACAGTATCTGCAATTTTTGCAATAGGGGCTTTTGTATTACTTGCTTCTACTACCAGTCTTACAATTTCTGAAATTGTAGATTCTCTCCCTATTCTCTCAGCTTTATATTCTATATATCCATCGTAATTTATACTTCCTGCTATAACTTTGTCTCCTTTTAGTTTGTTTGATGGTTTACTTTCTCCTGTTATAAATGATTCATCAAAGTGTGCTGTTCCTTCTATTATTTCTCCATCAACTGCAATTTTTTCACCAGGTTTACTAATAACGATATCGCCTTTATGAATTTCATCTAAAGTAACTAATTTTTCTTTTCCATCTACTTTAATTATAGCTTGATTTGGCGTTATCTTTACTAATTTCTGAATTGCCTCTTTAGTTTTGTCTTTGCTAATTCTATCTAAATATCTACCTAATTTTATAAAGTATATAACCATTGCTGTAGATTCAAAATATAAATCGTGTATCTTTCCCAAATCTCCTTTTATAATCATAATCATGCTATAAATACTATATAAAAAGCTACTTAAAACTCCTATTCCTACTAAAGTATCCATGTTTGGTGTTTTATGGATTAGGTTTTTATATCCATTTTTTAAAATATCAAAACCATAAATTATAAAAATAAAAGTAATCAAAAATAAACATACTGTATAATTTATAGGATTAGTTTTTAAATTTAAAAATTCCATAATAGGTAAATTCATCATGTGTCCCATAGATATATACATTAATATGATCATAAGAAAAGTAATAATAATAAATTTGATTTTTTCTTTCTTATTTTTGTTTTGTGTAGTTATTTCCTTAAATTCTCCTAAACTTTTAAATCCAGCCCTTTTTACAAATTCATCTAATTTAGTTTTTTCTAGTATATTTTCATCATAAATAATTGTAGCATTTGCCATAACTAAATTTACATTTGCTTCTATTATTCCATTTTGCTTGTTTAGATATTTTTCTAATCCATTTGAACATGCTGAGCAAGTCATTCCATCTATTGATAAAATAATCTTCTTCATTTTTTATTGTCTTCCTCCCTAATTACACAATTTTGTTTATATTTTGCATTTATCTATTGATATAACTATTTTTCAATTTCAAATCCTAAATCATCAATTATATTTTCTATAATAGAAGTATCAATTTCTTCTTTTGATATTATTGTAACAATTCCTGTTTTATAATTCGCTTCTACACTTGATACTCCTTCTATTGTAGATAAAGCATTCTTTACCCTATTTTCACATCCTCCACAAACCATACCTGTTATTTTAATTTCTATTTCTTTCATTTAATTCAATCCTTTCTTTACTTTTCTTTTTAATATAAAATATTTAAAAGTGAGTTATACTATGAATCACCTTCACATATCAAGCAATATAGTGTGTATCTAATTGTATAATACTCTTAAAGCATTTATAATAGCAATTATAGAAACTCCAACATCAGCAAATACTGCTTCCCACATAGTAGAATATCCAAATGCACTTAATATTAAAACAAGTACCTTTATTAAAATAGCAAAAATTATATTTTCTTTAACAATTCTCATTGTTTTTTTTGATAAATGAATAGCATTTACTATTTTAGATGGTTCATCTGTCATAAGAACAACATCTGCTGCTTCTATTGCACTATCTGATCCTAACCCACCCATTGCAATTCCTATATCTGAAATTGCTAAAACTGGTGCATCATTTATACCATCCCCTACAAAAGCAAGTTTTCCTTTTGCATGTTTTTCTTTTAATAAATTTTCTACTTTTCTTACTTTACCATCTGGTAGTAGTTCTGTATAAACATTATCTAAACCTAATTCTTTTGCAACATATTCTCCAACATCTTTTCTATCACCTGTTAGCATTACTGTTTGTTTTATATTATTTTTCTTTAAGTAATGTATTGCTTTTTTTGAATCTTCTTTTATTTTATCTGCAATTAGTATATATCCTGCATATTTTCCTTCTACTGCAATATATAAGACTGTTCCAATTTCATTACATTTTGTAAATTTGATTTGTTTTTCATTCATCAGTTTGTCATTTCCTACTAAAATTTCTTTATTGTTAATTTGAGCAATAATTCCAAGTCCTGATATTTCTTCAGTTCTTATAATTTGTTTTTCATTAATTTTTTTACCATATGCCTTTTTTATTGATTGTGAAATTGGATGATTTGAATAGTTTTCAGCATATGCTGTTAATTTTAATAGTTCTTCTTTACTTAAATCTATTGCATTTACTTTTTGTACTTCAAAAACTCCTTCTGTTAATGTTCCTGTTTTATCAAATACAATTATTTCTGTATTTGATAATTGCTCTATATAGTTACTTCCTTTTATTAAAATACCCATTTTAGAAGCTCCACCAATTCCTCCAAAAAAGCTTAATGGAATTGATATAACTAATGCACAAGGACAAGATACTACAAGAAATGATAATGCTCTGTATATCCAATCTGAAAATGATGTATCTTTTATAATAAGTGGTGGAAAAATTGCCAAAATTATTGCAATAATTACGACTATTGGTGTGTAGAATCTAGCAAATTTTGTAATAAAATTTTCAGATTTTGATTTTTTACTACTTGCATTTTCAACTAAATCTAATATTTTACTTACAGTACTATCACTAAATTCTTTTGATACTTTTATTTTTATTACACCATTTAAATTTATAGATCCACTTAATACTTCTTCTCCCTCTGTAACTTCTCGAGGTAAGCTTTCTCCTGTTAATGCCTTTGTATCAATGCTTGATGTTCCTTTTATTATATATCCATCTAATGGGATTTTTTCTCCAGGTTTAATTACAATTGTTTCGCCAATTTGTACATCTTCTGGATTTACTTTTTCAATATTTTCGTTTCTTTCTACATTTGCAAAATCAGGTCTGATATCCATTAAACTTGAAATTGATTTTCTTGATTTATCTACTGCATAACTTTGGAATAATTCCCCTATTTGATAGAACAACATAACTGCAACTGCTTCAGGTAATTCTCCAATTCCAAATGCTCCTATTGTAGCTACTGTCATTAAAAAATTTTCGTCAAAAATCTTTCCCCTAATAATATTTCTTATTGCCTTTCTTACTATTTCTAATCCAACAATGATATATGATATAATATATATTGTGTTATTTATCCATTCATTATTAAAATTTACTACAAATGCAATAAAAAATAGTATTATTGCAATTATAATTTTAATTCCATTTTTTTTCATATTGTATCCTCCTAGATTTCTTCTATTGTTACATCTGGTTCTTCTTTTTTTATTAATTTTTTTACATCTTTTATTATTTCTTGTTTTCTTACATCATCATATTCAAGTTCCATCTTCTCTGTAATAAAACTTATATTTATACTTTTTATTCCTTCTATTTTTTGTATCACTCTTTCTAATTCACTAGCACAATTTGCACAGTCTAATCCTTTTATTTTAAATTTACTTTTCAAACTTTTTACCTCCAATTTTAATTTTTTTAAATACATTAACATATATATTTTTTCTATTTTTTGTGTTCTATATGTTCTACCCCTATTTCAAAAACTTCTTTTACATGATTATCATCTAACATATAGAATACTTCTTTACCAGATTTCCTACATTTTACAATTCCGCTTCTTCTTAATGTTCCTAATTGATGTGATATTGATGATTTACTCATTCCTAAAACATTTGCAATATCACACACACACATTTCGTTTTGATCTAATGCAAATAAAATTTTTACTCTAGTAGTATCTCCAAGTATTTTAAAAAATTCTGCTAATTTATTAAATGTGTCCTCTTCTGGCATATTTTTGATTGTTTTGTTAACTACGTCTTGATGAATCACACTACAGTCACATATAAATTCATTTTTGGACATTTATTACCTCCTTTAATAGTTGAGTATTTATTCAACTTTATTCGTATTATATGTGAATACACATTCAATTGTCAATAGTTTTTTGTATTTTTTAATAAATTATTTAGTAAAAAGTAAAATGCTAATGTAATAAATTACACTAGCATCTTAAGATGACATGTTTGTATTGATATCCTTTTTATCGTGTTGATTGGTTTGCATATTATTTTTTTTAAATAATGTATCTAGGTTGTATTTAGTCTTGCTATTTTTTTCATACATCATTATAAGTTTTTTTCTTTTTTCATTAGTACCAATATAATTTATATAAATATATGAAAATAGGACTTTAGTTGAATACAATATCTTTTGATTTTTTAATGTTACTGTTTCATCATATTTAAATTTCCAATCATTGTCTTTTTCTAAGTTCATTTTTTCTATTAGTGTATTTGGAACCTTAGATTGTAAATCTAGACTCATGTTTTTAAATATTTCTAGCATTTCAGTATATGCTCTTCTTTGATTTGTAGTCATTTTTACTCCTTTACTATCTTTCTTTTTGTTGTTCATGATATTGATTATTTTCCAGTTGTTCTTTTGTACATATAATTTCTTCTTGTGTAATTCCCTCATTTGCATATGTATTTACTGCTTGTTCAGCTACTTCATTTCCAATCAAACACTTTTCAGTTACAAGTAATTTTTTAGAAGCTAATGCTAGTACCGTTGCTTGTTCTACAGCTGAACTTCTAGAATTCTTTGCTCCAAGCAATTCTTCTATACTTGTTATTCCTATTCTCCTAAGATAACTATCTAGATTACTCTGTTTTACTTCTTTAATAGCATTAGGTGGAATTGGCCAGCCAGCGCTCTTACCCCATAAATATTTTTGAGAACTAGATTCAAATATACAAACAACTTGCACATTAAAGTACTGTTCAAATACACTTTCTATACCAGCCTCACAGCTAATGTAGAAATCCATTTCTTCTGTAATTTTCTTTTTTATATTATCTACTCTATTTTTTGCTCCTTGATAAGTTTCTTCATCAAAGGGCTGTTCTGGAACTCCTGATTCAATCTTTATAGAGTGAAATTCAATTTCTGATTCTTTTAAATTAAAGAATTCTAAAAATGCTTGTTTTACTCCATTTATTTTATCAGAAGAAATTGTTGAAATTGCTACTTTAATCATATTGACAATCCTCCCTTTTTTAACTATTTTATAATAAGTTTTATTAATTTTATCTTCCTTTGTATCGTTCTTCTTTATTACTCCTATAACTAATAAGCTCTTCACTAATAAGCTGTTTGTATGGAATAAAAACACTTTCTTCGCTTTTTAACTCTTGTTCATGAAATTTACGTAATAACATTTCATCTACATCAATTAGATATTTTCCTTTATCTATATCTAAAACTAAACATCTTATATATCGTGTTTCCTCATTATCATTTTCTTTTATTTTCTTCCATACTTTTTTTCTTGCTTCTGGTCCCAATTTAATATCTACTATTTCTTTCATATATTCATATAATCCTTGTGAATCAATGTCACTTTCTTCTTTTAAAATTTCAATTGCATACTTTAAAAAAGCAATATTGTCAGCTTCTTCTATTTGATTTAAATTTTGATTTCTTATGTCTATTTCATTTTCTAATTTTTTAATAGCATCTTTATTTTTCCCCTCATTGAATTTATCTAATGCTCTTTTAAATTCTTTGTTTTTATCATCCAAAATTATAATCCCTTCTGCAGTTAATCCTGTTTTTAATCTTGTAAGATCTTTTATACTATTAAAATCATCTAAATCTAATGTTATACTATATTCATTACAAGTCACTCCAACAAAATAATGAGTAAGTGCTTTGTCCCAAAGTATTGTAACATAAAAATGTTTATCATCTTTAAATAATTCTATAAGAGCTTTTGCAAGATATCTAGATACTTCATAGCAAACCCTTCTATTATGTTGTTCTCTATTTTCTTTCCATTCTTGGTTAACATCTCTACCATACCAATCAGGTAATGTATATGTGTCATCATCAACCTTTTGTATATATGATATTAAATTGTCATCATATACATAGTCTTTACATAGTTTTTCATATATTAATAAAATCTTTTCTTCATTACTTAATTGAGTGTTTTTAGATAAACTATCAACCAATATTTGTATTTGATTTGGTATTTCCCATTCTACTTTATCATATACTATATTTTCATTTAAATTTTCTTTGATTTCATATTCTTCTTTTGGATTTAATACAATTATATGTTTTCTTCTAAAACATGTTGTTACTAAATTATTTAACTTAATAATTTGTTGCATATTAATACTCATTTTATTTTCATCCTTTTTCTATAAATTTGGTAGTATTTTATCCACCATAATAAAGATATTTATTTTCCTCAGGGTTAAATACAAAAGTATTCTTATCTAATTTTTCTTTACTAACTACATTTAATGTTTTATCTACACTATCAAGTAAATATGTATTAAGATTAAAGTCAAAAATTAAGCACCTTACATATCTTTTTTCATTGTCATCTTTAATTTCTTTCCATATTTTTTCTATTTCAATTTCTTCATTTTCAATTATAGCTCTCATATATTCCATAAATCCTTGTGAATCAATATTATAGTTATTTAATATCTCAATAATACTTTTAAAATATTTAATAGTATCTATTCCTTTTAATTTTTCTTTTACTTTGACAACTTCAGATAATTCATTTAATTTTTTATTATTGAATTTATCAATAGCTTTTTGAAATATTTGAAAATCATCTCTTAGTATTCTTATTCCATTGATGGTTAGTCCTAATTTTAATCTTGTAAGATCTTTTATATTATTAAAATCATCTAAATCTAAAATAATACTGTATTCATTACTAGTTAATCCTACAAAATAGTGTAAATTTTCTTTATCTCCAACCATAAAAGCTTCAAAATTGTTATAATCTTTTATTAGTTCATTTATTGCTTTAGCATAAAATCTGGCAAATTCATAACATACTCTTCTATTATGTTTTTTTCGGTTTTCTTTCCATTTTTCATCAATTATTCTACCATACCAATCTACAGCAATGTATTTTATATTATTTATATCACTAGAATCTCTTTTAAAAAAATATAATACATTATCATCATATATATAATTCAAACATATATATTTATAAATCTCCAAAATTTTATCTTCAAAACTTAGTGTTTTTTCTTTTGATAATTTGTTTACAATGTTTTGAATTCCATCTTCTAATTCCCATTTTACTTGATCATATTCAATCCAGTCCTCAGTAAGAGCTCTACCAGGTTCTAATATTATTTTATAGTTTCCTTCTAATGATTGACTTACTTCATTATAAAAATGTTTTATTTTATCATCCTTCATTTTAAATTCCTCCATTAAACATTATAATATATTTTTATTTTCTTTTTTTGAATAGATTATCAGAGCTATAAATATTATATTTTATAGTTACATTATCATCATCTATCTTTATTTTACCTTTATTTAATAAATCATAGAATACATTTAAAGATGTTAGTTTTCTATACACATTTTCTAAATTATATTGTTTTACTCCAACATTTTTCAATACTTCATAAGCTCTTAATTTATCGACCTTGAAGAAAAAGGCTTCATCTTCTAAATCTTTTTGTATTTTCAAATTTTCTTTATAATTAATATTTTTATCTTTTAGCAATTTTAACATAGCTTTGTTCATCACAACTATAACTTTGAATTCATCCACTTTTTTATTTCTCCTTTTCACATAACTTATAAAATATAGTTAATTATAATTATATCATTAAAAACATTGATTGTCATTAAAATATAACAATTTTTTTGTAGTTATTGTATAATGATACTAATATTGTATTTTATAAAAATGCTACTATATAAATAGTTATGTAGTATCAAATGTAACTGGAGGATGTTTAGAAATTCTTATAAAATATAATGAGGAAGTATTGCATTGTACAGTAACACAGGATAAAAATTATTTCTAAAAATTATTTTAATTTACCATAAAATGATGTATAATCAATAATAAATTTAGAAGTAACAATTCAAACTCAAAATAATAAATATATAAAAAGCAGAAAAGGAAGTGTAAAAACATGATAAATCATGAAGAAAATCCAGACTATTTAAATTCATTTTTAGATTATACTATAACAATATTAAATAAATCTCCAAACACTGTTAAAGAATATAATTATGATCTAGCAATGTTTTTAAAATATATAAAAATAAGATTTAACATGACAAAAGAGGAAGATTTTTCTAATATAGAAATAAAAGATATTACTCTTGATACAATTAAAAAAATCAAATTAGATGACATTCATGCTTTTTTAAGTTATTTAACAAATACTTATCATAGTAAAGCTACTACAAGAGCTAGAAAAGTCTCTAGTATTAGAGTATTCTTTAACTATTTAAGTGCTAAAGCTAATTTGATAGAAATAAATCCTGCACAAAATTTAGAAACACCAAAACTAGATAAGAGATTGCCTAAATATCTAAGTTTAGAAGATAGTCAAAAATTATTAAATGTAACATCAAATGAAGATAATAGAAATTATAAAAGGGATTATGCAATTATTACATTATTTTTAAATTGTGGAATGCGTTTATCTGAACTAGTTGGTATTAATATTAATGATATAGATTTTAGTGATTGTAAAATGACTGTAATTGGTAAAGGAAACAAAGAACGTGATGTATATCTAAATAAAGCATGTATGAGAGCTATTAAAGATTATATAGATGTTAGACCTAAAGATGGGATAAAAACTGATAAGAAAAATTCTAAACAAGCTTTATTTTTAAGTGAACGAAAAGAGAGAATTAGTAATAGAACTGTTCAATATATTGTAGAAAAAGAACTTCTATCAGCAGGATTGGATACTAAAAAATATTCTGTTCATAAGTTAAGACATACTGCTGCTACTTTAATGTATCAATATGGAAATGTAGATATTAGAGCATTACAGGAAGTTTTAGGACATGAGAGTATTTCTACAACTGAAATCTATACTCATGTTGCTAATCAACAGGCTAGAAATGCTGTTGAAAGTAATCCTCTAGCTAATATATAATTAAATACTATGTATCAAATAGACTTTGTATTATAAACTGGTGTCAGAAGTCATAGCTATGATAAAATCTCTAAAAAATTTTCTATAACTTTGATTTCTGACCTATCACTTTTATTTATAAATTGGAATTTTTATTTTTTCTCCTTCATTTAATTTTGAATTTGATATATTATTTATACTTTTTAATTCACTTATAATTTCCCTAATATCTTTATTTTCAAAATACTTGTTATTTGAAACTTGTTGCTCAGCAATACTCCATAAAGTATCTCCTGAATAAATATAATCTTCTTTATAAGTAATTTCAACTTTTGAATATGTATTCTTTGAAAAAATCATTAATGCTCCTAAAACAATTATTATTATACTAATTGTTCTTATAAATTTCCCCTTATTTACTATTTTCATTATAATTACCTCCTATTAGTACAAACATATTATTTAAGAATACATGTTTGCTTGTTGAGATAATTATAAGCGAACATTTATTTTTTGTCAATAGTTTTTTTAAATTTTTTTATTTTTTTATATACACTATAAAACTAAAGAAATTGCTGATTTATAAA
>CAPNAQ010000054.1 GCA_948663505.1 uncultured Clostridia bacterium
TATTATAATATCTTTTATATTTAATCTTTTTAATTCTGTTCTTAAAGTATGTCTAGCATCATGAGCTGTATGTTGAGAAACTTCTGGATGTAAATTTTTAAAGTTGTGCTGAAAATGCCATAAATAATAATCATAATCAATTTTATTTCCATTAGGTTGAATAAAGAGAAATTCGTTTTGTGGATTATAATATTTTTCAAATAATGGTTTTATAATAGGATGGATAGGAATTTCTCTATTAATACCTGCATGTGTTTTTAACCCACCTATGAAATAGTTATCATCTAAAAAAATATTTTCGGTATAAACAGAAAGGAGTTCGTCTGCTCGCATTCCAGTATATAAAAGCATTAACCAAAAATCTCTTATAAATTGTTCTCGTAATTGCTTTCGTTCTAATTGAGTACCTTTACTTTTTAATGTAAAATTCCATAAATAACTAATTTGTTCATATGTAAAAACTTTTTCTTTGCTTTCCTTTTTAGATTTTCTTATTTCTTTGCGATTACTTGTGATAGTATCAATAAATTGAGCATATCCTTTTTCAATAATATCCTCTTGCAAAGCAAACTTATCAAGATTAAGATATAAATTAACCATTTGTCTTTGAGAGTCTGAACTTTTTTTACTTTCTTTCAAAGTTTTTGTAAAATCTGATGCTCGTAAATCTTTATAAACTCTATTATGTAATTTTTTAGAATTATTGAAAGCTGTTTTCATACCTAAACAGTAGCTACGACTAAATGGTTTATTCTTTGGTCTAATATGATATTTCTTTTCGAGCTGTTGTTCTTCTTTAGTAAGCATTTTTGTATCTTTGAATTTTTCATATAATTGCTTAAATGTATAATTATCTTTTTTTACTTTTTCTACAATGTTATTGATAGGGTTTTCTACAGGAACAAGAGGATATGGAACAGCAGGAAAGGTACAAATTCTATTATATCTTTCTTTTTTTATATAAAGTGAATATGGTTCTTTGTGATAATTTTCTAAACAAACTAATGCCTCAAGTTCGGTTTCAAAAAAATCAATAAAATATCTAATAGCAGTACCATTTATATCTTTACCAATTGTTATTCTAGCTCCCCAATGTTTATCTCTATTTCCATCTAAATAAATTGCAGAGCCTTTACCATTTTTTCTTTTTTTAAAATTTTTCATAAAAAATACCTCCATTTTTCAAATAATTTAAACAAACACTTGAAAAGTGGGGGATATTTATATATAATATAAATGTAGCCACTTTTAGTGTCTATGGGTGGAAAATAAATGTATCAGTTCGTGGTTGAAATTTGTATACATCTATTTTCCTATTTTTTTATATTTAAACTAATATACCATATTTTTCAGTATAAAAGTTAATACAATCATTCATATAATTAATATCTACATCAAAATAATCTGCTAAATCATATAAGTTAAAACCTTGTATGATTTTTTCTTTTAGTTTTTGAAATGGAACTAAAATAGAATAAGCCCATTTGATGGCTCGTAATTCACATTTTCTTTTTGTAATTTTATCAGAATCAATATAATATAAAGCATTGCAATAATAGTGACCAAGTTCTTCTGCAAGAATTTCTTTTTCTTCAATGCTATTATTAATTTTTTTGGAATTTAAAGCAATATAAAAACTATTATCTAATTCAAATATTCTAGCTTTAACATTGTTCCAATTATAATTAATAATGTCTATATTTTCATTTTCAGCTATTCTATACATATCTAAATTAGTCATAATAACCTCTTATTTTTTATTTTTTTTATTTTTTATAAATTCAATAAATCTGTCTATTTCTTCAATATCTTCTTTATCTAAATCTGGATCATTTTTATAACCTTGATAGGAAGCATATTTAAAATATTTATCGTTATTTTTTTTATCTGACGGAAGTTTATTCATAGGAACATCATAACCCATAAGCCACATTACATTCACATTATAAATATCAGCTAATTTTTCGAGAACAGGTAATTGTATTTTTTCAGTTCTTCCATTTTCCCATCTCGAAACAGAGCCTTTATGAATATTTATTATTTTTCCAACTTCCTCAAGAGATAGTTGGGAATTTTTTCTAGCAAATCGTAATCTTTCGCCAATTTTTGTAAAATTAACTTCCATTTTTTTCTCTCCTAACAGATTATATTATATCACATTATAAACAAAATGCAACAAAATTTATAAAAAAATAAAAAAAGTTGCATTTCGTTATTGACAATTAAAAAATTATAGTATAAAATGCAAACAGTTAAAGTTGCAAAATGTAACAAATGATTTTATATATAAGAAAGGGGGAAAAGAAAGTAAAATGCCAAATACAATGAAAATTAGAGAAAAGGTAGAAGAAAGAGAAATGACATATAAAGAATTAGCAAAATTAATGGAAATGAGTGCATATACATTAAGAAGAAAAATAAAAAATATAGTACCAATGACAATTGAAGAAGCAGAAAGAATGTCTAATATTTTAGATATTAAAGATGAAGAATTTTCTTCTATTTTTTTAAAACAAAAGTTGCAAAACACAACTAATTAACCACGAACTGATACAAATAGAAGAAAGGAGGACAAAATGGAAGAAGAACAAAAAATTGAAACACTAACACCAGAAGAAGCAACAAAGTTTTTACCTAAAGGCACAGAATTTATTAGAGCAACTTTAAGACAAGGAAAAGTTGACTGGGGCTGGGCAGTACAAAATGAAAATGGCCATTGGAACTACATAATTATTAAATCTAAATTTTTAGATTACATAGGAGGAAGCAAATGAAAAAATTAAATAAAAGACAAAAGATAACAAGAGCAATAGTATATACTAGCTTATTTATAACTATAGAAATATTTTACAGTATGTTTTTTATGGAAGTATGTTTAAGAATTTTTAATTAGAAAGGAGGTGTAAATATGAAAGAAAGAAAAACTTTAATAGTATGTAAGTTAAAAGATTTAAAGCAACAGTTATTAGAACATTATACAAAAGAAAAAGAACTTGCAATGACGTTCCCCAACGACACTTAAGCAAGTTCAGTTAAATATTTTTTAAAATTCTTTAATTATGTTAACACATTTTTAGAGAAATGTCAAGAAAAAGGAGAAAATAATATGAAAATAAATAATAAATTAAATTTACCACAACCGTTTATAAGTGCAGTCACAAGAGAATATGAGTATAAAGAAAAACAATATAGTGTAACAAGTCTTTTAAAAGATGTAAGAGAGAATCTTCTTACTAGAAGACATAACAATGAAATAGAGCAAGATGTTGCAGATATGATATGGCTTATTTTTGGAACAGCTGTACATAAGGTTCTAGAAGATAGTGAAGAAGAAGAAACAGAATTTAAAGAAGAACATTTTGTTGAAGAAGTTCAAGATGGTTATAAGTTATCTGGACAAGCAGACTTGTATAATGCAGAGACCAAAACTGTAATAGATTATAAAACTTGTTCAGTTTGGAAAATAATTTATGATGATTGGGACGATTATAAAAAACAATTATTAATGTATGCATGGGCATTTAGAAAGATGGGATTTGAAGTAGATAAAGGAGAAATAGTTGCTTTAATAAAAGATTTTAGTAAAACAAAAGCTAAAACAGATTTTAATTATCCTAAATATCCAGTATACAAAAAAATGTTTGAATTTACAGAAAATGAATTTATAGAAATAGAAAAGTTTATTAAAGATAAATTTAATGAAATAGCAAAATATGAAAATGTTTTAGATGAAGAATTACCAATTTGTAGTTTAGAGGCAAGATGGAATGATGGAGATAAATATGCTGTTAAAAAGAAAGGAAATAAAAGAGCTTTAAGAGTTTATGATATTTTAGAAGATGCTGAAAATCACTTAAAAGAAGATGAAGGATTAGAACTAGAAATAAGAAAAGGCGAAGATAAAAAGTGTTTAGAGTATTGTAGCTGTTGTGAATTTTGTAATTATTGGAAAGAAAACTATGGAGGAAAATAATGGAATATTTATTTAGAGATTTAAAAGAAGAAGAAATAGATGTAAGAATAGCAACAGTAAATGAAAAAGGAGTATCACTCCTACTATATAAAGATGCTCGAGTTGACCAAGATATACTAGATGAAACTATAACTCCAATGAATTGGCAGAGAGACCATAAAGAACTTAAAGGAAATATCTATTGTGGAATATCAATTTATGATGAAAATAAAAAGCAATGGACTACAAAGTGGGATTGTGGAAAAGAAAGTTTTACAGAAGCAGAAAAGGGAGAAGCATCAGATAGCTTTAAAAGAGCAGGTTTTAATTGGGGAATAGGAAGAGAATTATACACATCTCCTTTTATATGGGTTTCAAATAAACAGGCAGAAATAAACAAAGAAGAAAAAAATGGAAAAACAAAATATACATGTTATAACAAATTTTCAGTAGAAAAGATAAAAATTGAAGATAAAGTTATAACAGGATTAGCAATAAGAAATGATACTTTGGGTATTAGAGCTTTTGTATTTAATAAAAAAACAGAAGAAGGAAAGTAATATATGCAAACAACAGGAATAATAAAAGATACTAGTATAGATTTCGAAACTAAAAAGCCTAAAATTACAATTTTATTAGACAGTAATGAAATTAATAACATTCAAGAATTAAATGGTCTAAAATTAAATGTCGAATTAAAGAAATGGTATAAAAAAAGGTCATTAGATGCAAATGCTTATTGTTGGGTACTTTGTGATTTGATAGCTAAAGAGTTGTCAAAAGAAGGTAGCATAATAACAAAAGAACAAGTATACAAAGATGCAATTTTAAATATAGGAACATTTGAGCCTATGATAGTACAAGAAAAAGCATTTGAGAATTTTAAAAGAATATGGGAAAGACAAGGATTAGGCTATTTAGTACAAGAAGTAGGAAGAAAAGATAAATGTATAAAAGTACATTGTTATTATGGTTCAAGTTCTTATGACAGTAAAGAAATGAGTTTATTAATAGAAAGCATAGTAGAACTAGCAAAAAGCCTAAATATAGAAACAAAATCAAAAGAAGAATTAGATAGTATGTTGAAGGAGTGGAAATAGTGATTTGTAAACATATAACTAAAAGAACCTATCAAAAAAAGCCGTATATTTATTGTAGAAAACTAAAACAACAAATTACATTTGATAAATGCAAAAAATGTCTTAAATTTGAATCTCGTAATTATAAGCCTATAAATAAAAGGTCAAGCAAACTAAATAAATTAGAAAGACAAAGAGATAAAAATTTAATAAAAAAGGGAATATGTGAATGTTGTGGGCAATATTCAGAAAGATTAGACCCTCATGAAATATTTGGAGGAAGTAATAGAAAAAGAAGTATTATAAATAATTTTATTTCTTTAATTTGTCCAAAATGTCATAAAGATGAAGAAAAAATAAAAGAATTAAGAAAGAAAAAGCAAGAAGAATTTGAAAAAACTCATACAAGAGAAGAATTTATAAAGCTAATAGGAAAATCACAATTAGATTAGCAGAAAGGAGGAAAAGTGGCTAGAAAAAGAATGTTTGACATTGAAATTATAAATCAAGATATCTTTATAGACTTACCTATGGAAGCTAAAGCATTATATTTTTTATTAGGAATGGAAGCTGACGATGAAGGCTTCGTATCTCCAAAAAAGGTTTTAAGACTTTATGGTGGAAATGCTGATAGTATAAATATTTTAATATTGAAAAAGTTCATTATACCGTTTGAAAGTGGTGTTGTAGTTATAACGGATTGGAAAAGAAATAATTATTTAGATAAATCAAGAACTAAAGAAACAATTTATCAAAATGAAAAAAATCTAATAAATTTTAATGAGCAAAATGAAAAATATGAGTTAAACGAATGTTTAACAGATGTTAAACAAATGTTAAACAATACAGAAGAGCAACAAAAGAAAATATCAAGTGAAAGTGTTGATATATCTATGTTAAACAAATGTTTAACAAATGTTGAACAAATGTTAAACCAGAATAGTATAGAAGAGAATAGTATAGTAGAGCATAGTATAGATAAGAGTAGTAGCAGTATAGAAAAAAGCGACAGTTGTGACGACGGCTTACAAGAAATTATAAATTTTTATAATCAAAACATAGGAATTTTAACACCATATGGGCTAGAACTGCTACAAGATTATTTAAAAGATATTGACTATGAAGTAATTATCTATGCTATGAAATTGGCAATACAAGCTGATGTAAGAACAATAAATTATATAAAAGCAGTTTTAAATAATTGGTGTAAAAAGAATATAAAAACACTTGTAGATGCACAAAAAGAAAATCAACTTTTTAGGAATAAGAGTGATAATCAACAAAAATTAGAAGATAAAGAAGAAAAGCGAAAAAAAGATTTAGAAATGTACCAAAGATTGGAGGAAGAAATGAAAAATGGAAATTGAAAAATTTAATGAAATAATTGAAGAAATACAAAAATATTTTTCAAAAGAGTATAACGAAATTCAAAAACAAGAAATTTTTAAATATTTTAGTAAATATTCTGAAAAAAGATTTGTATACATAGTTTCAAAAATATATCAAAACAACAAATTTCTTCCAATGCTTGCAGATTTAATCGCAATAGATAAAGAAATTCCATATAGGGCAATAGAAAAGAATGAAATAAAAAAAACAGATAATAAAATATGCCCTATATGTCAAAACAACGGATTTGTTTTATACAAGAAGAGAGCTAATGGACTAGAATATGAACATATTGCTTATTGTGAGTGCCCAGCAGGTTTAAATTATATGTATGATGGTACTAAGATGAAAGACCCAAGAAATAGAAGTAATTATATAGTACCAAGTTATAAAGAAATAATGCATTTAGGTTAAAGGAGGTAAACAAATGATAACAGCAGAAACAAGAAAAGAAAGTTATGAAGAAATTAATAATAAAAAACAGCAAAGATATAATCAAATTTTAGACAGACTAGATAGACCCAAAACAGCAAAAGAAATAGCAGTAGAGTTATTTGAATTAGGATTAACAAATACAACAGATAGGAACACGACAGCACCAAGACTTACAGAACTTGAACAAATGGAACAAGTTAAAGTTATAGGCAAAAAGAAATGTGATTATACAGGTAGAACAGTAGCAGTATATGAAAGAACACAAAAAGGTTTTGAAGAGCTTAATTATAATCATATCCCAAGAATAGACTAGGAGAAATATATGAATTATCCACCATTGATACCAAGTTGCAAAAAAGCAATAGAAGAAGGAAAGTGTCTAGGCTGTACAGCATTAGAAAATTTACAATTTTTAGGAAATATAAATTGTGAGTATAGTAAAAAGTTTAAACCCGTCGAAAACGAAGGGTTAGAAAGTAGACAATTAAAATGGAACATATGAGTATAAAAGAATATAGAGAATATCAAAAACAAGCAAACAAGAAAAGTAAATATAATGCTAAAAAAACTAAAATTGATGGACAAGTTTTTGACAGTCAGAAAGAAGCAGAATTTTATAATGAATTAAAGTTAAGACTTAAAGTAGGAGAAATAAAAGGATTTTGCTTACAACCAATTTTTATATTAGCAGACGAACTTAAATATAAAGCTGATTTTATAATTTTTAACAACGATGGAACATCAGAAATAGTTGATACTAAAGGGTTTAAGACAAAAGAATACATAATTAAGAAAAAAGTTTTTGAAGATAAATTTGATTTAAAAATAAAGGAGATTTAGAAAATGAATACATACAGAATAGATAAGAAAGAATTAAAAAATAAAAAAGTATTAGCAGAAGGCTACAAAATATTTTATCAAGGATTTAAAACAAAACATGGAGATTATTGTTATGCAGATGAAAATGGAAATGTAGTTGGTACATTTCATAAAGTAGAAGGAGAAATAGAAGAGTGCAACTGGGGATTACATTTTAGTAAAAATCCATTTGACTGCTTTAGTTTTTATGAATGTGTGCAATGGAATGAATTTGCAAAAGTAAGAGCCTATGAAAAAATAATTAATGCAGGAGAAAAAACAGTTGCACAAGTAATTGAAATTGTTGAGACTTATACATTTAATGAATTTCTAGAAGTACTAAAAAAATACAATAAAGAAAAATATTTGAGCGATGGAGTAAACAATAGCGATGGAGTAAACAGTAGCGATGGAGTAAACAGGAGCAATGGAGTAAACAGTAGCAATGGAGTAAACAGGAGCAATGGAGTAAACTGGAGCTATGGAGTAAACAGTAGCGATGGAGTAAACTGGAGCTATGGAGTAAACAGTAGCGATGGAGTAAACAATAGCGATGGAGTAAACTGGAGCGATGGAGTAAACAGGAGCAATGGAGTAAACTGTAGCAATGGAGTAAACAGGAGCGATGGAGTAAACAGTAGCGATGGAGTAAACTGTAGCAATGGAGTAAACAGGAGCGATGGAGTAAACAGTAGCAATGGAGTAAACTGGAGCAATGGAGTAAACAGTAGCGATGGAGTAAACAGTAGCGATGGAGTAAACAGGAGCAATGGAGTAAACAGGAGCAATGGAGTAAACTGGAGCTATGGAGTAAACAGTAGCGATGGAGTAAACTGGAGCTATGGAGTAAACAATAGCGATGGAGTAAACTGGAGCGATGGAGTAAACAGGAGCAATGGAGTAAACTGTAGCAATGGAGTAAACAGGAGCTATGGAGTAATTAAAAGCCAAGGAATAACAAAATCAATATTTTGTTTTAATACATCAGGAAAATTGAAACTATTTAATAAAAAAATATCAGAAGAAAGATTTAAAGAAATTATAGAAAATATAAATAATTTTAGATGGTATCCTAGATTCAATAATTTAATAGATATGAAAGAAGAAAAGCAATATTGGTATAAAGTTAATATTCCAAGTGTATTTGAAATAGATAATAAAACAGCGTGGTCAACAATGCCTGAAAAAATGAAAGAATACATAAAATCGTTACCAGAATACAGTGAAAGAATTTTTAAGAGAATTACAGGAGATTTGAAAGATGATAATAATTAAACAAGGCAATTTATTAGAAGCTCCAGAAGATATATTGGTTCACCAAGTGAATATTGATGGAATAATGGGTGGAGGAGTTGCTAGACAAATAGCAGGAAAATATCCCAAAACAGAGCAAGAATATATTAAATTCTGTGAAGAACATGATTTTGAATATGAAAATTTAAAAGGAAAAGTAGACCTAACAAAAGAGAATGGAAAATACATAGCTAATATGTTTTCACAAGACAAATACTTTAATACTAATTATAAAGCTATGGAAATAGCTTTAGAAAAAATAAGAGGATTTGCAGAGCAAGAAGGATTAACAGTAGCTTTACCTTATGGCATAGGCTGTGGAATTGCCAAAGGAGATTTTAATATAGTTTTAGGCATAATAAATCAAGTATTTAAGAATTATGAAGTAACAATATATAAGTTGGAGGGGTAAAAAACATGCAAGATAAATGTAGTAAATGTAATAGTAAAAAGTTATTTGTAGAAATAATAGGAACGAGAAGAGGTTTGTACTGTATGGACTGTGGAAAATGGCAAAAATGGATAACTAAACCAGAATTACAGATAGCAAAAGCAAAAGATTATAAAATAATAGAAAGGAAAATAAGATGACATTTCATTGTTTTTTTGAACAAAGTGGAACATTCAAAAATGAATTTAAGAAACTAGGATACAATGCAATAGATTATGATATACAAGATGAATTTGGAGAAACTGATAGAATAATAGACTTATTTGAACAAATAGAAAGAGCTTATAACAATGAACCAAGTGTATTTAATAGTATAAGAGATACTGATACAATAATAGCTTTTTTTCCTTGCATAAGATTTGAAAATCAAATTGAGTTACATTTTAGAGGTACTTGTTTTAGTTTAAAGAAATGGACTGATGAACAAAAACTTGAATATGATTTAAAGCTACATAGAGAATTATCAAACTTATATGAATTAGTAACAAAGCTCGCGATTGTATGTCTTCGTAGGGGGATAAAGCTCATAATAGAGAATCCATATTCTACAACGCATTACTTAACTAAATATTGGGCTATTCCAGCAAGTATTATTGACAAGGATAGAACTAAAAGAGGCGATTATTTTAAAAAGCCAACACAATATTGGTTTATAAATTGCAAACCAAAACAAAATATGATTTTAGAAGCATATGTAGAGCAAGAAAATAAAAGGATTTTATACACAAATCCAGGAGCAGAAAGAAGTTTAATAAGTTCAGAATATGCAAATAGATTTATACGAGAATTTATAATTTAGGAGGAAAAATTAAAATGAAAGATTTAGATATACAAGTAGGAGATAGAGTAACATATATAGATGGAGTAATTGAAAATTATTATGATTTTTTAAAACCAGCAATAAGAAGAAAATATATAGAACAAACTATTATGGTAACGACAAATAAATGCTATATTGAAAAAGATAATATTTTAAAAATTGAAAGAATAGGTCAAAATGGTTGGTATACAGTATATGAAAAAGATAAGGAACTGCTAACAGAAAAGGAAAGAGAGTTTTTAAAACAATATATAAAATTTTCAAATACAGTAATAAATGGAATAAAAAAAGATGATAGTATTTTGAATTTTATGCAGTATGATGAAGAAATAAATTATATTAGTTTAATTGATGATTTTGAAGGACTAGAAAATCATAGATTATATTATTTGAAAGATTTAGGATTGGAGAAATAATATGGAACCAGATTTATTCAAAATAAATAATGATTATAAAGAAAAACAAAGACAAAAAAATGTAGAAGAATAT
>CAPNAQ010000055.1 GCA_948663505.1 uncultured Clostridia bacterium
TCTTTTTACTTTCTCTTCCTCTGCTTTTATGTATAAATCCAGCTTCTCCATCATTTTTGTATTTTAAAATCAGACGGTCTATTTGCCTAGTTGTTATTCCTAAACTTTCAACAGCTTCTTTTTTTGTACATTCACCTCCTAGTATTTTCTTGATAGTGTTTAATTTCTTCATTTCTTTTTCTGTCATTTGTAACATTTTTTTACCTCCTATGAGGCTTATTATAAGACATTTTTATTTACAAACATAAAAAAGAAACTAATTTTTTTATAGTTCCTTTTTTGAGACATTTTTATTTACAAATCAAATCATTTCTTGAGACATTTTCATTTACGAGTCACAAAAAACTTGGAAAATTTCCAAGTTTTTCTAAATTATAATTCATTTTCGTCATCTTCTAATAATTCCTCATCATTTTCTTTGTTTTCTTCTTGTTTTTGTTTTTTAGCTTCATTTCTTTCTTTTCTAGCATTTCTTAATCCATCATTTCCTAATGATTCTGCAAAGTCTTTAATTATATCATATTTCATACTACCCCTAAAATCTAACTCTCTAGTAGTTTTTTGTTGTGTTTCTTGCTCTTGCTCTTGTTCAGTTTCTTCTTCCTTCTTTCCAAATAATCTTTTAAAGAATCCCTTCTTTTCTTTTTTATCTTGTTGTTGACCTTTTTCTGGATCTGGTAAAGCTTTTTGATTTTTCTTAGCTTTCCAATCTTTAAATCTTTGCCATAAACCAATCTTTTCTTCATCTGGTTCTTTTTCTGGGTCATTTTCATCTGGTTCCTTTTGACCTTGTTGTTTTACTGGATTATTCTTTATAGCTCCTTTATAGTTATCAATTGCATTTTGACTATTTTTAATTTTTTTATCTACTGATTTAATATCTTTATCTAATTTGCTCTTTTTATCATCTATAGCAGTAGTATTTACAATTAGATTTCCTTTTTGGTCAATATTCATATTATTTATAAGTTCATCTAATTCATTATCTTTTATTCCTATTTTATTTTTAGTTATGTAACCAATTAAATTTCTTCTATTTATTTCAAGCTTTGCTTCCATTTGTGGTATTAATTTTGTTATCTCATCATATTTGTTTGCATCTTTATATACATACGAATTTGAACTTGGATCAATGTAACGAAGTTTTTCACTTTCCTCTTTTAACTTTTTTATTTCTTCTCTTGCTGTAATAATACCTTTTATGTTATTATTTAAAGTTGGATGATTGTCAGCTAATTCTTTTAATTTCTCTACTTTTCCTTTTTTCTCTTCTAATTCTTTTCTTTCTTTTTCTAATTTTTCTTTGTCTTTTTCTAATTTAGCTTTATTTTTTTCTTCTTTTTTTAGTTTCTTATTATATCTTTTTTGTACTACTTCATCTTCTATATATTTTTTTAACTCTGGATTTTGCTTTAATTGTTCTATTTTATAATTTATTTTTTGTTGTAACTTTTCAGCTAATGATTTATGTTTCAACAATTCCTTTTTTATATTGTCAAATTCTTTTTTTGCTTTATCAAGTTTATCCTCCATATCTTTTTTATCTTTATCAGATATTCCATTTTTTACTGATAAACCTATAGAGCCTTTTAATAAATATATCTCACTTTTTAAAGTTTCTGCATTCTCTTTTAATTTATCAACTTCACTTTTTTCTATTTCTAATTTATCTTTAAGAGCTTTATATTCAGTATTTATAATTTCTATGCTCTCTAATATAGCCTTATTTTTATCATTCATATTATAAGATCCTCCCTTTTAATTTTTATTTTAATATTACAATTACATTTACATTTTAAGATTGTAATGCTTCATTACAAATGCTTATTGCATCATTTATCTCATCTAATAAATCATCAACTTCAACTTTCAAATCAATGATTTCATCAACTGATAAATTTTCCAATAATTCATCTGATAGATTTAAATTTTTATTTTCCATAAAATCAATCTCCTTCCTTTTTATCTAAAAGTATTTTATTATTTTCACCATAGTAAAAAAACTTAAAAGTTCCAATTTATTACATTACTAATTAAAATTATAACACTTATATTGAAAAATTGCAACAACTTTATGTAAATTTGTCACAAATTTAATAAAAATGTAATATTTTGGTAACATTTGTAATATAAAAACGTGACAAAAAGGAACGCCCCCTTTGTCACACTTTTGTCATAAGATTATTCAAACTCCTCTGAGCCAATTTCGAATATCTCTCTTTTTTATCTTTAATTTTCTTACCTTCAAGTTCTGGCAAAATACCAAAGTTAGCATTCATAGGTTGAAAATTATCATTATGAGAAGAGATATAATTAGCTAGACTTCCAATAATGGTATACTTTGAAAAAATAACCTTTTCATTAATACCCTTAAATTTATTAATAGCATTTAAAGCAGAAACCAGTCCAGATGAAATTGATTCAACATAACCTTCAACACCTGTAATTTGTCCTGCGAAATAAATATTATTATTAGATTTTAAATTATATGTATTATCTAATAATCTAGTTGAATTGATATATGTATTTCTGTGCATTACTCCATACTTAAAAAACTCTGCATTTTGTAATCCTGGTATTAAACTAAACACTCGCTTTTGTTCACCAAATTTTAAATTTGTCTGAAAACCAACCATATTATACATTGTTCCTTCAGAATTATCTTGTCTTAATTGAACAAGTGCATATGGCCTTTTTCCTGTTCTCAAATCATCAAATCCCACTGGCTTTAATGGACCAAACCTTAATGTATCTATTCCTCTTTTCGCCATAACTTCAATTGGCATACAGCCTTCAAAAATTTCTTTTTTTTCAAATTCATGTAAATTTACTACTTCTGCTTCTACAAGTTCATTCCAAAAGCTTTCATATTCTTCTTTGTTCATTGGTAAATTAATATAACTCTTTTCATGACATACTTGTCTACTTTTCCATTGTTCAATTGTTTCTTCTTTTTTCTTTTCTTGTTCATATCTATTGCCATAAAAAGCAATATCAAAATTTATACTATCTTTATTAATTATTGGTGCAGCAGCATCATAAAAATACAATTTATCTTGCCCTGTTATTTTTGCAATTTCTCTTGACAACTCTTCTGATGTCAATGGACCTGTTGCAATTATAATAATTCCATTTTTAGAATTAATTTCTTCATCATAATCCACATTTTTAACCTCTTTGTGGATAACCTCTATTAAAGGATTATTTTCTATAACTTCAGTAACCTTTTTTGAAAAAGCCTCTCTATCAACTGCTAAAGCCTGACCTGCTGGTACTTGAGTTTCATCAGCAATTTTAATTAACAATGAATCTAATTTTCTAAGTTCTTCTTTCAATAATCCACAAGCATTTGTAAGCAAATTAGATTTAAAAGAATTACTACAAACAACTTCAGCTAAATTATTATTCAAATGTGCTTCTGAAAACTTTAATGGTTTCATCTCATATAATTTTACTTTTATACCAGCCTTTGCAATTTGATACGCAGCCTCACAACCAGCTAAGCCTCCGCCAATTACTGTAATAAAATCATTCATTTATTTCTATCTCCTATATTTTATCTATACAAAATTTATTAAATCATAATAATATTAATCGAACAAATCGGAAAGCTAATAAAATTGTAGTATGTTATTTAAAACAATAAACTTCAATTAATAGTAAATTATAAATAGTGAAGCTTTCTGTAAATTTGTTTCAGTATCTTAAACGCCTTTAAAACAAAATAGGCATGATTAAAATTTTCTGACCTTTTAGATTACTTTTCATGCCTCGTCTTTCCGCTGTATAACTTATCTGTAATTATTATTCATTTTATTCTGCATAAGTTATTTGTAGTTCGCTTTGCTCTCACAACTAACTTAACTTCGTTTCATACAGTTAAGAAATGTTCATGCGCCAATTTTGTTGAGACTGTTAAAGTTTTACTCTTTATAGTCTCAGTATGCAAATAATTAGTTTATAATTATTTGTTTTCATTAATCTCAGAAAAATTGTGTACAATTATTTATATTATAGGAATTTCGGAAAACTTTCCTATAATATAAATTTACGAAAACAACCTCATAATATCATCTTTAGATAGCTTATTAATAAAAGTAGTTTGAGTACTAAGCATATTATTAGTAAGTTCAGCCTTTTTCTGTTGAAGCTCATAAATCTTCTCCTCAATAGAATCTTTAGTAATAAGCTTATACACCTGAACATTATTCTTCTGTCCTATCCTGTAAGCTCTATCAGTAGCCTGATTTTCCGCAGAAATGTTCCACCAAGGATCATAATGAATAACCATATCTGCACCAATCAAATTCAAACCAGTTCCACCAGCTTTAAGAGAAATCAAAAAAACTTTAATATCCTTATTTTGATTAAACTCATCAACAAGACCTATTCTCTCATCAACCTTTGTATTTCCTGTCAATTTAAAATATTTTATATTTCTTTCCTCTAATTTTTTCTCAATTATATAAAACATTGATGTATATGTAGAAAATAGAAGAATCTTATGTCCTGCTGTTATGCCATCTTCTATAATTTCTATACATTGTTCCAATTTACTACTTTCTTCATTATAATCTTCAATAAATAATGCTGGATGACAACAGATTTGCCTTAATCTAGTCAATGCCGCTAATATTTTTATTTGACTTTTTTCATATCCATTTATATTTATCTCTTCTTGTATTTCATTTTTGGCTTTTAATAAGTATGATAAATAAATTTTTCTTTGTTCTTCTCCCATTTCATTATTTAAAACTGTAATTGTTTTTTCTGGTAACTCTGTTAAAACTTCTTTTTTAGTTCTTCTTAGCACAAATGGTTCTATTAACATTTTTAATTTCTGCATAGCTTTCTTATCTTCATCTTTTACTATGGCAGTTTCATATGAATTTTTAAATTCTTTATAACTAAATAAATATCCTGGCATTATAAAGTCAAATATAGACCATAATTCTGCAAGCGAATTTTCTATTGGTGTTCCTGTTAATGCATATCTTGTATCTGCATTAAGTTCTTTTATTGCTTTTGCATTTTTTGTATTATTATTTTTTAAATACTGTGCTTCATCTGCTATTATATATCTGAAATTATATTTTTTCTCTTTATATGTTTCTATATCTCTTTTTAGTAAATCATATGATGTTATTATTACATCATATTTATCTATATTTTCTATAATCTCTTTTCTTTCTTCTGCACTTCCTCGTATTACTCTCATTTTTAAATTTGGGGCAAATTTTTCAATTTCACTCTTCCAATTTAATGCTAATGAACTTGGTGATACTACTAAACTTGCCCTATTTTGTTTATTTTTTTCATTTCCTTCATCTATAATATTCTCTTTATAATTTAAAAGTAAAGATATTATTTGTATTGTTTTTCCAAGTCCCATATCATCTGCTAATATTCCACCAAATTTGAATTTATCAAGAGTTTTTAACCACTTAAATCCTGTCTTTTGATACGATCTTAATGTATTCTCTAAATCTTTTGGTATTTGTTCTTCTTCATCTAATGTTTCTTTATCTAAGCCATCTATAATATTTTTAAATTCTTTGTTTTTTGATATTTCTGCTCCTTTAATCTGTTTTAATAATTGATTTAAATATAATGTTCTATTTACTGGAAGTCTTAAAGATCCTTCTTCTAATTGTTTATAATCTATATGTGTTCCTGCAACTAACTTATCTAAAAACTCTATTTCATTATTATCTTGTAAATCTAAAAAACTCCCATCTTTTAGTCTATGATATTTCTTTTTTAATTTATATTTTTTCATTATGTTTTCCAATTCACTTGGATCTATATTTAATCCGATCAAATCAACAGTTAACAAATTATTTTCAACTCTTACACCTAATGAACTCATTTTAGGTTTTGTTATTTCTTTTGATTTGAAATTTTCTGTTACTAATACTTCAAATTTCTTCATATAATAATTTATATCATCTGCTAAAAATTCATATATCTTTTCTTCATCTGGTAATATGAATCTTAAATTATTAACATCATACATAAAACCAGTTTTTCTAAATATATTTAGTGCTTTTGTTTCTTCTATTACATTTCTTGTAGTTTTAAATTCTTTTTCTTCTTCTGAATTTAACGGGTTAAACTCTTTTTCTCCATAACATAATTTTACATCTGCTATAATATAGTTATTTTCATCAAAATCTAAATATACTTTTACCCCTAATTTTTCTGGTTCATACTTTCTTACTTCTTTTTCAATTTTATCATCTATTTTTATAGCATTTTTTACTCGTGGTATTATTACTGAAAATAAATCTCCTAATTCTTCTTTCCCTAATGATATTGAATTATAATAGTTCTCTCTAAATATACTTAATAACTTTAGATTTGTATCTTCAAATTCTTTTGTACATCTATATAAGTTTTCATCTGTTAAAACATATTTATATTTCTTTCCTTTTAATATACTTACGTCTTGAATGTCAAAATTAGCTTCTATTTTATATTCATCTTCTTTTGACTTTTCTAATATAAACTCTATTTGTGGATTTTCATCTACAAATAATGTTATTTGTTTAGCATAATCTTTTTCAATTGATATTGTTTTATTTTTAAAAATTTCAAATATTTCATCTATTGCTGTATTTCCTATTATTATACTATTTTCACTTAGTGCTTTTCCATAATACCTATAATTTGAATTTGCACTTGAATTTGTGTATCTTATTATTTCAGCATATTTCATTATAAAATTTAGAAGTTCTCTATCTTCTTCTCTAAACATCTCCATTTTATGTACAAATTCTAATTTATCTCCATATTTAAAATATTCTTCATTTATCATTCTTTCATAGAATTCTGACAAATTCTTTAGCTTATACATTCTTTTGTCTCCAATTTTGAATTCTATTTTCATTTCTCTAGTGTATCTATCAAACAATATTTGAGGCTCTATTTTTATTGTTCCTTCATTTTTTTGCTTTAATTCTATTTCTGAATCTATTTCTTCTAATTCTTCATTATATAATGTTTTTACTATTTGATTAAATCCTGCATATTTATTTGAAGCTATATTTGTATGGAGATGATATTTATCCTCTTTTTTAAAATCTTGAAATTCTAGCATTGTTGCTAATGTATGCTTACACACTCCATATGTATTATAATAATCTATACAATCACAGCTTATATCTTCTATTTCTCCATTTTTTACTTTTATATGTGTTTCATATAATTCATTTCCATCTACTTGTGCATGTACTTCAAAATTATCTTGATCATAATATTCTACATTTGTTATTTCTACTCTTCCTTCTTTTTTATATCTTTTTGCTCTTACTTCTCTTGGTAGTCCCGCTTCTGTTATTAACTCTTCAATTAAATTCTTATTTACTTGCATTTTTTCTCTCCATTTTTATTTATTGATGTACTATTATATTATTTTTTAGAAAATTTTGCAATAAATTTTTATTTTTTAAATTTCTTTTTATTTCATGAATTTAATTATAGAAAAAAGATATAATTTTTCAATTTAAAAGGCAGGTATGGACCCTGCCAAAATATCACTCTTCCTCATTCTCTCTATAATATTTTGCAATTAATTCATCAAGTTCGACACTTAATTGATATATAACGCTATAATCCTCTCCGTCTTCTATACTTTTATTTAGTTTATCTCTTAATTTGCATATTTCTTCATTTAACATATCAATCACTCCTTTTTATTGTATAAGAAAAATCAATATTTTGATATACAATTAATACTTGTACATAATTTTTGTTTTCTCATCAATAGTATAATTATAAATTAACATATTAAGCTCCTAAAGTCAAGTATTTTCAACGGTTTTTAACAACTTTCGTATGACCTAGTTCGATTTTTTTCGACACCAACAATCATAATAATACGGCATAAAATATTTTTATATATTTATGTCGTAAATATTACATTATTTTTTTCTAATTTTTTACAACAGATATTATCATATTTTTCTCATTAAATACATCTTTTAACACCTGATTTAAATATTCTACATTTAATGTATCTATTTCTTCTAAATAATCAAAACTATTTATACCTTTAAAAAAGTCATTTAAAAACATTCTAGCAATACTTGTTACGTCATTAAATTCTTTAACATATTCTCCATAAATTGTTCTTTTTACTCTTTCGAAGTCTTGTTCATTTACTCCATTTTTAATAATGTTTCTAACTTGATCTTTAAACATATTAAATAATTCTTCTGGATTGTTTGATTGACCTGTTATTAAAATATATGCATAATTTTTGTCGAATTCGTATTCTATACTTGGTGCATCATAACTATTTCCCATGTTATATAGCTTTTTATATAATTCGGAACTTCCTCCTATTAATAAATTTAATAATATTTCAATAGCTATGTGTTTTTTTACCTTTTCTTTTTCCTCAGCTGGTTTATCCTTTATTCCTATTGTATACAAAGGCTTACTCACTTCCATTTTTTGTTCAACTTTTTCTTTTACAATTCCTTGTGGTTCTTCTTCAAAAATCCTTTTTATTTCACCATTAGCTTTGTTTTCTATTAGCCTTGTTTTTATTTCTTCTATTAACTCTTTTGGTTCAAAGTCCCCACATATCACCATTGCCATGTTTGATGGATTATAAAATGTATTATAACATTTATATAATATATCTTTATCTATATGACTTATTGTTTCTGCAGTTCCTGTTATATCTAATTTTACAGGATGATTATGATACATTGCCTCTAATGCATTTAGATATACTTTCCAATCTGGATAATCATCATACATTGCTATTTCTTGGCCTATTATTCCTTTTTCTTTTTCTACATTTTCATTAGTAAAATATGGATGTTGTACATAATCCATAAATTCATCTAATGCTTTATAAAAATTGTCTGTACATTCATATAAATATGCTGTATGGTTATTTGTTGTATAAGCATTTGCATTTACTCCTAATGATGTTAAAACATCTAAACTATTTTTACCATTCTCTTGTTCAAACATCTTATGCTCTAAAAAATGGGCAACTCCTTTTGGTACTTCTGTTACTTCTGTTTCTCCTGGTACTATAAATGTACTATCATTTGATCCATAATTTGTTCCCCATATTATATATTTTTTTTGTATTCCTTTTTTTGGTATAATCATGACAGTTAATCCATTTTCTAATTTTTCCATATATAACTTTTCTTTAACTCTTAAATTTTCTATTATTTGCATTAGCCTTCCCCCTTTAAAAAATATATTGTATTTATTTGAACTTTATTTGCTACATTTAGGATTTTCTGTTTATCTACATCTTGTACTTTTTTTATATAATCTTCAATACTATATTTCACTTCTGATAATTCTTGTCCAAAATTATACATTACTTCTGAATCTTGTTCATCTTCTATTGCCTTTATTGATGCAATAATCCCTTGTTTTGCTTCTTCTATCTCTTCATCTAAAAAATTTCCATTTTTCATTTCTTCTAATTGTTTTTTTATTATTTCTACAGCTTTATCATAATTTTTTATTTCAATTCCACAATTAATAAATATATTATTTTTAAATCTATAATAACTTGAACTTGCAGTATATGCTAAACTTGCTTTTTCCCTAACATTCTGAAACAATTTTGAATTTGCACTTCCTCCAAGTATACTATTATAAATCATAGCATCATATCTAAAATCTTCATTATCTATATTTACATCTAGTCCTATAACAAGTTTACCTTGTGTTATATCCATTTTTTCTTGTATTATATTTTCTTCTTTTTGCTCATTTTTTTCTATTTTTGGTAATATATATTCAGGTTCTCTTTCTTTTAATTTTTTAACATTTTCATTATCTGAAACTAATGCTTCAATACTTTCATCTATAATTCCTGATACATATATATCTATTTTACATTTATTAATTAATTCTTGATAATATTGATATAAATTTTTTTCATCTATTTCTTTTAAATCGTCTATATATCCATATCTATATAATCCATATGGTTTATTTTTATACATTTCTTCTATACATCTATTTTGTGCATATTTCGCTTTATTATCTATTTTTCCTTCTATTACTTGTTTTAAGTTTTCTTTTTCTTGTTCTATATATTCTTTTTTGAATGCTTCATTTTCTATATATGGATTAAATATTATTTCTAATATTTTTTCAATTGATGTTTTTATCATGTTTTCATTTTCTTTTGGCAAAAATTCATCATTTACTGATTCTAAATAAAATTTTAAGATTTGGTTATCTCCTGTTTTGTCTACTCCACAATCAAAACTTGCTCCATACATTTCTTCTAACTTCTTGTTTATTTCTTCTTGTGTTGGCATATTTACTGTTCCTCTTCTTAATATTGCTGGTATTATCGCATTTTTGGTTACTGTTTCTTTTTCTAGCTTTGTTGTTATCATTACTGCTATTAAGTTTGTTTTAAATTTATTTGTTTCTATTTCATGTAGTTTTATTCCTTTTTTTAATTCTCTTTCTTTATATTTCATATTATTCCTCTCTTTCTTTTTTATCTAGTAATAAAAAGTTTAAAGTTGGTTTTATTTTTTACTTTTTATATTTTATCCTTTTTTTTGCTTCTAATACTTTTATTTTATTAATTCTGTACAATTATTTATATTATAGGAAAGTTTTGTGGAATATATAATTAAATATCTATGTATTAATAGAACTTTCCTATAATATAAAAAGTGAAAGTTAAAGAAAAATTT
>CAPNAQ010000056.1 GCA_948663505.1 uncultured Clostridia bacterium
ATTTAATTATAGAAAAAAGATATATAATTTTACAAAACTAAAATTTAAACTCAAATTTAACTTGAATTTAATTATTAAATATGTTATAAACAAACATAGAAAAATTTATTTCAAGGATGTGATATTTATTTCAAACTTAATTCAAAAATTACTATATTCTATTATAATTCTAACAATATTCATATCAATATTTTTTATTCCAATAATTCAAAACAGCAATTTTACTTATCATACTAATACCCAAAAAGAAATTATAAATTTCAACCCAAATACATTTGGCTTTATTTGGCCTATTCCTGGATATACGCAAATAAGTTCACCTTTTGGCAAAAGAAATGCCCCAACAAGTGGAGCTTCTAGTTTTCATTATGGAACTGATATTCCTGCACCTGAAGGAACAAAATTAATTGCAATACATGATGGTGAAATTACATTTCGTTCTTTTCTAGGTGCTGGAGGATATACAATTACACTTTCTTTTAATAATTATAAAATTTCTTATTGCCATGTTTCTCCCAACTTTATTGTTTCAGTTGGAGACATTGTTAAACAAGGTCAAGTTATAGGATATGTTGGTCCAAAATATGTTTATGGTGTTGCTGGAAACAACTATACAGATTCTTTTGGTAATCCTACAAATGGTGCAACTACTGGTTGTCATCTTCATTTACGGTTTTAGAATTGATGGTGGATATAAAAATCCTCTAGATTACTTTTAAAAAGTAGATTTAAAATATTTTATAAATCTACTTTTTATAGATATTAGTTTATTTGTTATTACATATCATCTTCTTCATTAGAACTTTCACAACCTGAACATCCATGACAATGACCAGAACATTCATCCTCTTCATCTAAATCTCCTGACCAATCTAATTCTATAGCATTTTTACATTTTGGACATTCAATTTCACTTTTATCATTATCTGACTCTATCACAAACTCATATTCACAATATGGACAAACAATTTCAAAGTCAAAATCAGAATCAAAATATATATCACTTTCAATATGACTTATTACATCTTGTATATGTGTCATTTTTTCATTCAAAACCTTTTGATTTTCTTTAATCTCCTTAATTTCTTCTAAAAGTTTTTCAATTTGTTGATTTATATCAGACATTTTTACACCTTTTACCTTTCAAATTTTATATTTTAGACAAAAGAGTTTTTATAGTTAAAAAAACTATATTTAAATCTTATACTCTTTCCATATATTCACAAGTTCTTGTATCAATTTTTAAAATATCACCTATGTTTACAAACATTGGAACTTGTAATTCTAATCCAGTCTCTAATTTTGCTGGTTTACCTGAAGTTGTTGTTGTGTTTCCAGCAAATCCTGGTTCTGTGTATGTAACCTCTAATTCAACAAATGTTGGTGGCTCTACAGCAAATACATTTCCTTTATATGATAGAATTGTAACTTCCATATTTTCTTTTAAATATTTTAAGCAATCTCCTAAAGTTTCTTTATTTAAAGGCATTTGATCATATGTTTCATTATCCATAAAATAATATAAATCTCCATCTGCATATAAATATTGCATTGTTTTCTTCTCTATTTCTGCACCTGGAAATTTGTCTGAAGGATTAAATGTTTTTTCTAGTGTTGCTCCTGTTATTACATTTTTTAATTTTGTTCTTACAAATGCTGAACCTTTCCCTGGTTTAACATGTTGAAATTCTACTACTCTAAATACATTTCCTTCCATTTCAAAAGTTGTTCCATTTCTAAAATCTCCTGCTGAATATACTCCTGCCATTTTTATTTCTCCCTTCATTTTTTATATTTGTTCTATTTTACTATATTTTCTAATAAAAATCAACCCCATAATTTCGTGCCAAAAGGGGCGTCCCTTTATGTCACATTTTTTTGATAATTAATCTTAATTTTTTTAATCGTGCCAAAAAGGGACGCCCCTTTTGGCACGTTTTTCTATTAGATTATAGTTAAATCTTTCCCAGAATTTGTTAAACTTATACAACTAAATTTTGTGATTTGTACAGTATCTTCTATTCTAACTCCAAATTTACCTGGTATATAAATCCCTGGTTCATCTGAAATAATCATATTTTCTTTTAGTGTTGAATCATTTTTATAATTAATTTTAGGTGTTTCGTGTATTTCTAAACCAATTCCATGTCCTAATCCATGTATTAAATTATGTCCATTTAATTTGAAATTGTTTTCTACCATTTTTGCAATTTGTCTGGTGTTTGCTCCTTCTTTATACTGGCTTAATACAAATTTATTATTATTTAAAACTATTTCATATATTTTTCTCATTTCTTCTGATGGTTCTCCAACAAATATTGTTCTTGTCATGTCTGAACAATATCCATTTATTTTACATCCCATGTCTATTGTAATTATATCTTGTTCTTGTATTTTTCTGTCTGTTGGTACTGCATGTGGTTTTGATGAGTTTTCTCCTGATGCAACTATTGGTTCAAATGATATTCCTTCTGCATTTTCTATATAAAAGTCTTCTATTTGTTTTGCAATTTGTTTTTCTGTCATTCCTACTTTTATATAGTTTAATATGTTTTTAAAACATTCATCTGTTATATTACATGCTTTTTTTATACTGTTTATTTCCTCTTCATCTTTTATCATTCTTTGTTTTTCTATTATGTGTTCAGTTTCGACAAAATTGTTTATTTTATAAATTCTTTTATATTCTTTATATTTTGCATATGTTATATAATTTTCTTCGAATCCAACATTTTCACAGAACATAAAAAAGTTTTCGTAGTCATCTAGTGATACATCATTTATATCATATACTATTATTTCATCAAATAGTGTCAATATACTATGTACATGTTCAATATATCTTCCATCTGTTATAAAAACATTTTCTTTTGGTGTTATTACTAATGTTCCTTCTGCATCTATTTTTGTTAAATATTTTATGTTTACTGGATTTGATATTATTATTCCTTGCAAATTTAAGCTTGACATTTTGTTTCTTAGCCACTGTAACTTTGCATTCATTATAAACTCCCCCTAATTTTTATTTATAAAGTCCAAGTGTAAATATTTGTAATAATAGATTTTTTATTAATTCAAATGGTACAAATATATTTATAAATGTGGCTAATACAATAAATGGTCCAAATGGTATATATTCATCCATTTTCTTTACTTTTATTAGTAATAATATTATACTTAATATTGCTCCAATTAAAAATGACATTAATGTTATCATTATCATATTTGAAAATCCAAAATATAGTCCTAAAGCTCCCATTAGTTTGACATCTCCAAACCCCATTGCTTCTTTTCCATATATTACTCCACCTATTAGAGTTATTGCTAAAAAGATTCCTGCTCCTACAAACATTCCTAATACCATATTTATTGTTATGGCTACATCTGATAGTCCATATATAAATGCAATTATTAATCCAATTTCAAATATTGCTAAATTTAATCTATTTGGTATTATTTGCATTTTATAATCTATTACAAATGCTGATAGTAACATTGGCGTTATTATTATGAATTTTATTAAGTCTAAATTTGCTATTATTGTTTCTTTAATTCCATATTTATATAATAAACCTATATATATTACTGATGTTACTAACATTAAGATATATTTCGGTTTGAATTTTATAAAATACTCTTTTATTTCTTTTGTGAATACTTTTTTATATTCAGGAAGTCGTGTATTCATCCAATCTATAAACATTCCTACAAATAGACCTAATATAGCTACTATTGCATAATATGCTATATGTGTCTCATTAATATACATTCTTGTTCATTCCTTCCCCTGTTTTTTCTTTATATTTCTGCTTTATTTTGTTTTCTATTGGTCTTTTCCATGCTGTATACCAATAGTCTTTTTCTCTGTTTATTGGTTCTACTAATATTGTAAACATTTTACTTCTATTTCCTCCCAATATATCTGTAAATATTTGGTCTCCTACTACTGCTATATTTTCTGCTTTTATTTCTGTTTCTTTTTCTATTGTTTTAAATCCTTTTTTTAGTGGTTTCATTCCAAAATGTTTATATTTTACATCTATTTTTTTTGCTACTTCTTCAACTTTTTTTCTATCATTTGTATTTGATAATATATATAGTTTTATTCCTTGCCCTTTCATTTGTTTTGTCCATTCTATTATGCTTTCTGATAAGTTTTTGTTATAGTCTATTAGTGTGTTGTCTACATCTAATATCAATAGTTTTATTTTATTTTTTATTAACATCTCTATTGTTATTTCTTCTACTTTTTTTAGATATAGTTTTGGATATAGATTTTTCATTCCTTTCACTCCACTCATCTTTATTTTAGAAAAATTTTTTGTTTTCTTTTTATTTTTTACTTATCGTCTTCTTTTCTTAATTATATTACCAATATGTTTTTTATTTGTCAATGTTTTTTTTAATTTCCATTAGCAACTTAAATTCTTTTGTATTCCTAGTCCATCTCCTATACAAATTAGTGTTTCAACACTTGTATTTTGTTCACCTTCATTATCTGATATTTTTAAAATTTTTATAAATTCGTCCTTTTTTACTTCATTCATTGTCTGCTTTGGCATTTCCAACATTTTTATTTCTTCATCTTTATTAAATATGTTTTTTATAAAAATAATGAAATTTTTTATAATATTCATTTTTCTTCGCCTTTCTTTTCAACCATTGTACCAGAACTTGTTTCTAAATTTATATTTTCTTTTTCTATATTTTCAGTTTCCCATGGTCTAAGTCCTTTCTGCTTTTTCAAATCCTTCTTATAACATTCAAATCTTTGTATAAAGTTCTCTTGTGATAATTCTATAAATTTTCTATCTACTTTATCTGCATAATAGAATTTTTTACCTAATTCTCCTAAATCTATATAAACATATAATACTGGTCTTTTTTGCTTATCTTTTCTTTCATATACTCTTTTTACAATACATTTTTTAAATCTTATATATTTTGCATCTAATAATCTATCACTAATAATTCTCATACTTGAATTTTGACATGTAGCAAATTCTGGACAAACTTTTGAGAGTAGCATTAATTGTTCTTTAACATTTTGTTCTGGTTTATTTTCATACAATACATTTAATAATTCTGATTTTGTAAATATATCATATATAGGAAATATTCCTTTTTTATCTGCTAATCCAACACTTGAGAAAAGCTTTCTTAAACTTTCTTCGTCTAAATTTAAAGTTGCATCTTGTAGTTCTTTATCATTTTTATGACAAAAATGATCTTTTTTTTGTGTATCAATATCATTTTTTCTTATTTCTTCATAACTTTTACAAAAATTTTTAGGTTCTCCTCCAAATCTATAACTTACTAAATTCCATGTTGGATCTACTATAGTATTGCCTTTTACAGTTTCTCCATTTGCAAGAGGAAGTTCAATATTTTTTATTTTTAAAAAAGCATGTTTCTTACCAATTACAATTTCACTTTCTATTCCAACTTTTTTTAACATATATTGTTCAACCTTAGCAATTCCATTGCATACACCATATCCTGTGCAAATTATTTTCCATAATGCTCTACTATCATTTTCATCATATACTTCAGTATCAAAATCAGGACTATAACTTATCTTCTTTCCTATAGCATTATCTATTATAGCTAATTTTTGAGCATCTGAATATTCAGGTTTCAAACTACTAATTACAGAATCTATCCATTCTTCAGCTTCTTTATACTCTTTTCCAGTTGATATAAATCTTCCTTTTTTTGCAATATCAATAACTTGTGAATCTGGACAAATATCACACAATTGCATTATCTTTTCTTTTTGTACATCTTCTAAACTTTCTGGATATATTCTTATAATTTCATCTAATCCTCTATAGTCTTCTAAATCTCCTTCTAAGTTTAAAATAATTTCATTACTGAATTCTTTTGTTTTCATATTAATTGCAGTTTGGTATTCTTTTGGCAATATTTTTGTATCTATAGATTTTTTAACATCCTCTTTTAAAATTACTAATATTTCTCTTTTTTCATTTAATGTCAAGTTAATATCTTCTAATTTTCTTACGAAAAACTTTTGTGATTTAATATCTAATACATTCACTATTTCATATGGATGAATATTATTTTCAATAAAAAAACTTTTATATTTGTTAAAAAACTCTATTAATTCTTCCACTTTAAATGAATCCAATATTTTAATTTTATCATATCGATTTAAATTTTTTTCTTTTAATAGCATTTGTAACTTACTATTATAACTACATGTAGTTATAATATCAACTCTAAAAATTTTTTCAAGTTTATATATTTCAATTATTTTATTTTTTACATCTTCATTACATATAGTCTTTGCTAATTCTACAATTTGACAATCTGTTAAATTATAAATACTCTTAATTAATATTTTATCAAGTAATATTTTCTCTCTTATAGGATTAGATATACTACTAATAATTTCTTGTAGTTGATTTTCATTTAATTTACTTTTTCTTATAAATTCCTCATTATATAATATTTGTTGTTGTTCATTATCATTTAGTCCTTTAACAATATCAAATATATCACTATTTCCTAAATTATTTACAAATATATTATTAGTTAACAATTCATGTACATCCATTTTTATCTCCTAATTTCAATATTTTTATTTTCCAAATCCTTAATAATATTATCTAAAATTGTATTGATTTCATCATCATTTAAAGTTCTATCTGATGTGCCAAAAGCTAAAGAATATGCAATACTTCTCTTACCATCAGCAATATTATTACCCTCATAAACATCAAACACTTTAATATCTAATAATAGCTTACCTGCCTTTTTCTTAATTAAAGCCTCAACATCTTTTGAATTCATATCTTTGTTAACTAGAACTGCAATATCTTTTTTAACACTTGGGAATTTAGAAATTTCTTTAAATTTCATTTTTCCAACTCTCTTATCTATTAATCTATCCAAATTGATTTCCATTACATAAACTGCTTCTTTTTCAATAGCTGGGTGAATTCTACCTATAATTCCAACTACATCATTATTTACTGAAATTTCAGCAACTTGACCTGGATGGAATTGTGCTGGTATTTCTTTTGGTAATACAAAACTATATCTATTTTCATAACCTAAATAATCAAGTAACTCTTCTGTAACTCCTTTAATAACATAAAAATCAACATTTTGATTATGTGCAATTCTTGTATAATATTCTCCTGACATTAATACACATATTTTTTGATTTTCTCCATATTCTTCGCCTTTTTTCCAAAAGCCTTTTCCTATTTCAAATAAACATACATTTTTGTTTTCTCTTGATTTATTATATTCATAAATTTTATATAATGAAGGAATTATACTATATCTTAAAGTATTTCTTTCTTCTGTTATTGGTGCTAATAATTTTAATTCTTTAAATTTGTCTATTGTATATTTATGAACATCTTTATCATTTATTAAAATATATGATAATGTTTCATTTAATCCCATATTTGACATTTTCAATCTTATTTTTCTTATTGTTTTATCTACGTGTCCCATTTTCATTGGTACAACTGGTAATTTTCCTTGTATATTATCAACTCCATAAATTCTTCCAACTTCTTCAATTAAATCTGCCCTAATTGATATGTCTATTCTTCTTGTTGGAACTGTTACAACTACTGATCTTTCTTTTGCTTCTGTTTTAAAATCTAATTTTCTAAATACATCTACTATATCTTTTTCTGATATATTTGTTCCTAAAACATCATTTATTTCTTGATATGTTATTTCAATTACTTTTTCTTCATTTTTAACATTATCATATTTAACTATCCCTGTAACAATTTCTGCATCTGCATATTTTTGTAATAATGTACATGCTCTTTCCATTGCCATATATGTTCTTGCAGGATCTAATCCTTTTTCAAATCTATTACTTGCTTCACTTCTTAATATTTTATTTGATGTCATTCTTACTTTTACTGAATCAAATATGGCTGCTTCTATCATTATACTTTTTGTTTTTTCTTCTACTTCTGTATCTAGTCCTCCCATAACTCCTGCTAATCCAATGGCTTTTTCTCCATTTGTTATTACAATGTCATTTTCATTTAATATTCTTTCAATATTATCAAGAGTTGTTAATTTTTCATTTTCTTTTGCTTGCCTTACTACGATTTTATTTCCCAAATTATTTGAATCATAAAAATGTAGAGGTTGACCTAATTCTAACATTACATAATTACTTATATCTACAACATTGTTAATTGGTCTTATTCCTGAAGCTATTAATCTATTTTTTATAAATAGAGGACTTTCTTTTATTTTTACATTTTTTGCTTTTTTTGCCAAAAATAGTTTGCAGTTTTCTGTTTCTATTCCTACAGAAAATTCTTTATTTACATCCTCTCCTATTTCTTTATAATCAATTTCTACAGGTTTTACTTTTTTATCGTATATTGCCCCAAGTTCATATGCCATTCCTAATATACTTAATAAATCTCCTCTATTTGCTGTTAATTCAAAATCTGCAACACTGTCATCTAATTTCATATATTTTATTGGATCTTCTCCTATTGGTGCATCTTGTGGTAATTCATGTATTCCATTTTTATCAGCTTCTGATAAGAATTTTTTATCTATACCAATTTCATACAAAGCACATAACATTCCATTTGATTCTTGACCTCTTATCATTCCTTTTTTTATTTTAAAATCATTTGGTAATTCTGCACCAACTTGTGCAACTATGACTTTTATTCCTTTTCTTGCATTTGGAGCCCCACATACTATATTTAATACTTCATTACCTATATCTACTTTACATAAATGTAAATGATCTGAATCAGGATGCATTTCACATTCTTTTATTTCTCCAATTACTAATTTTGTTGCATTTACTAACTTTTCAGCTGAATCATATTCATTTCCAGCTTTTGTCATAGCTTCTGCTAATTCTTCAATTTTTACATTTTCATCTATATCAACATAATCTTTTACAAAATTCAAACTTAATTTCATTTTTTAACCTCCTGTTTTTTATATTCTATATCTTTTTAATTGCAAATTTCTAGCTTGGAAAAGAATGGTTATATTGTTAGGCAAACAAATTTAAAATCTATGAGGCGTGCTTTGTGCACGTTGATTAGATTTTAACTGCAGTTTAACGAAGCAAGATGACCATTATTTTTCGAGCTACTCTTCATCTTTACGATCAAATTGTGCTAAAAATCTAACATCATTAGCATACAAATATCTCATATCAGTAATACCATATCTAAACATAGCTAATCTATCAATACCTGTACCAAAAGCAAAACCACCAAACTGTTCAGGCTCATATCCATTCATTTTTAAAACATTTGGATGAACTATACCTGCACCTAATACTTCTATCCATCCAGTTTGCTTACACAAATTACAACCTTTTCCACCACACTTAAAACATGTAACATCAACTTCATAAGATGGTTCTGTAAATGGAAAAAAGCTTGGTCTAAAACGTAAATCTAAATTCGCACCTATAATTTTTCTAACAAAAACTTCTAGTGTTCCTTTTAAATCTGCTAATGAAACATTTCTTTCTTTTTTATCTATAACTAGACCTTCTATTTGATTGAATTGATGTGAATGTGTTGCATCATCTTCTCTTCTATATGTTTTTCCTGTTGTAATCATCCTAATTGGAGTTTTTTCTGTATTTCCCATCATAGTTCTTGCTTGTACAGATGATGTTTGTGTTCTTAATAAATATTCCTCTGTAATATAAAAACTATCTTGCATATCCCTTGCTGGGTGTCCTTTTGGTAAATTTAATCTTTTAAAACAGTATTCATCTGTTTCTAATTCTGGTCCTGTTACTACATCATATCCCATAGATACAAATAAATCTTCTATATCTTCAATTATTCTGTTTACTGGGTGTATACTTCCTCTTTTTATTTTTGTACTTGGTAATGTTATATCTATTGTTTCTTGTTTTAATTTTTCATTTAATTCTTCTAGTTTGAATTTTTCTTCTTTTTCTTCTATTAATTTTTCTAGTTCATCTCTAACCTCATTAACTAAACTTCCTATTAATGGTCTTTCTTCTGGTGCTAATGATCCCATACCTCTTAATACCGCTGTTAATTCACCTTTTTTTCCTAAATATTTTATTCTTATATCATTTAATGTTTTTAAGTCTTTTGTTTGTTTAATTTCTTCTATTGAAATTTCTTTGATTTTTGAAATCTGCTCTTTCATTTTCTAAATCTCTCCCTTCATATCATTGATAAATATGTAGTATATTTATTGATTGGAAAAGAATTGTTATTTGGGTAGACAAACGAGATTGAAATCAATGAGGCGTACTGGTGTACGTTGATTTGATTTCAATCGAAGTTTAACGACCCCAAATGGCAATTATTTTTCAATCTCACTAAAAAAGCCATTTCGCACTATATATAGGACGAAATGGCTTCCGTGGTACCACCTAATTTTATTAATTTTCAATACAACAGAAATCTCACTTAATATTCTATTACTATTGATATTAACCTCATTATAGTTTTAACGTAACAACCGCTTCCTTCTACTTAAGTTAGTTGTTAAAGGCTTACTTATTACAACTAACTTATGCAACTAAACTAATGGTAAGTTGCATACATTTCAAAAAAAGTCCTAAAAAGTGAAATTTCAATATATTTTTATTAAAATATCTCTCAGCTTTAGATATTTTTCTCTTTAAA
>CAPNAQ010000057.1 GCA_948663505.1 uncultured Clostridia bacterium
TTATAATAAAAGGAATTAGTGCAATAAAATTCTTAAAAAACTCTATACAAAAAGTAAAATTAGTTATATAATGTAACAGAATTTATAAGCAATAATTTGATTATAAATTATTTTAAATTGAAGGGATGATCTAAATGAAATTAAAAGAAATATTATTAGGAATAGAAGGAATTAAAGCAAAAGGAAATTTAGATGTAGAAATAAAGGGAATTGAAAAAAATTCTAAAGATATAAAAACAGGATATATGTTTGTAGCAATAAAAGGATTTACAGTAGATGGACACGAATATATAGAAAATGCTATTGATAATGGAGCGATAGCAATTATATTACAAGAAGGATATGATTTAAAAAAGATAAGTATACCAGAAGATGTAACGATATTGATAGTTAAAGATACAAGAGAGGCATTAGCAATTTGTTCAGCTAACTTTTATGAAAATCCATCAGAAAAGTTTAAATTAATTGGTGTAACAGGTACAAAAGGAAAAACAACTACAACATTTATGATAAAAGAGATATTAGAAAAAGCAGGAAGAAAAGTAGGATTAATAGGAACTATAGCAACATATATAAATGGAAAAAAATTAAAAGATAGTGATAGAACAACACCAGAGAGCTTAGAGTTACAACAAATATTTAAAAAAATGGCAGATGAAGGTGTTGAAGTTGTTGTAATGGAAGTTTCATCACAAAGTTTAAAACTTCATAGAGTTGATAAATGTAATTTTGATATTGTATTATTTACAAATTTTTCTGAAGATCATATAAGTGAAAAAGAACATCCTGATATGAAAGATTACTTTAATTCAAAATTAAAATTATTTGAAATGTGCAAAACAGGAATAGTAAATGTAGATGATCTATATGGAGCAAAAATACCAAATTTATTTCCTGAAAGTAATATAGTAACATATGCAATTGATAATTTTGCAAATGTTTTAGCAAAAGATATAACAATTACAAACTCATATGTAGACTTCAAAGTAAAGTTAACTGATAGAAATGAAAGAGTAAAAACAGGAATTCCAGGAAGATTTAGTGTTTACAATTCACTTGCAGCAATTTGTGTTGCTCAAAAGTTTGGAATAAATTCAGAAACTATAAAAGAAGCTTTACAAACAGTAAGAGTCCCTGGTAGATCAGAATTAGTTGATAATAAAAAAGAACTAACAATAATGATAGATTATGCACATTCACCAGAAAGTTTACAAAATATATTACAAGCAACTAAAAGTTACACAAGAGGTAGAGTAATTTCTGTATTTGGATGTGGAGGAGATAGAGACTCTGGTAAAAGACCAATAATGGGGGAAATATCAGGAAGAATAGCAGATTATACAATAATAACATCAGATAACCCAAGAACTGAAGATCCAAAAGCAATAGTTGAGCAAATAGAAAATGGTATAAAAAAGACAAAAGGAAAATATGAAGTTGTTGTTGATAGAGTTGAAGCTATTGAACATGCGATTAAAATGGCGAATAAAAAGGATATAATTATTCTAGCTGGAAAGGGTCATGAACCATACCAAGAAGTTAAGGGAGAAAAATATCCATTTGATGAAAGAATTATTGTAAGAGATATTATAGAAAAAATGAAAAAATAATTATAAGATTTGGCAGATGAAAAATTCGAAGAATTTTTTAGATGACGATAAACTCAGAGAAGAGAAAAGAAGGGTTTGATAACATTGGATTTTGAGATAAAAATATTGCTAATAACATTTGCAATATCAATAGTATGTAGCTTAATAATAATACCAATATTAAAAAAACTGAAAGTAGGACAGATTGAAAGAAATGATGGACCAGCATCACATTTAAAAAAACAAGGAACGCCAACAATGGGTGGAATAATAATTATTATTTCAATAATTATTGTGGTTACAGGAACATATATATACTTATCATTTAGGGGAAATCAAGAAATTGCAAAAAGAATATTACCATTATTGTTAATAACAATAGGATTTGGCATGATAGGTTTTATAGATGATTTTAAGAAGTTAGTCTTAAAAAATACAGAAGGTTTAAAACCAAGCTATAAAATGTTAGGATTATTAATTGTAGCTGTTGCATATGTATTATTTTTAGTAGAGGGTATAAAAATAGATACAAATACATATATACCATTTTTAAAAATGTATATGAATATTCCAATTTATTTATATATACCAGCAGCTGTATGTGTAATACTTGCAACAACAAATGCAGTGAATTTGACAGATGGAATAGATGGTTTATCTTCAAGTTTATCTAGTATAATTATTACTTGTTTAACAGTAATTGGTATGACTAATAAAATTTATGAAGTTTCTATATTTGGTAGCATAGTAATTGGTGCAACTTTAGGTTTTTTAATGTTTAATTTACATCCTGCAAAGGTTTTCATGGGGGATACAGGTTCATTAATGTTAGGTGGTATTATTTCAGGTTTGGCTTTATATATAAAAATGCCGTTATTGATAGTTCTTATTGCAATTATTCCTGTGTTAGAAACTTTGTCTGTAATTATTCAGGTTGCATATTTTAAGAAGACTGGTAATAGAATATTTAAAATGGCACCATTACATCATCATCTTGAGTTATCAGGATGGAGAGAAAATAAGGTTGTTATTGTTTTTTCAATAATTACTTTAGTAATGAGTTTTATTGGTTTAAAAGTAATATAAGATATTTCTTTAATTAAAAGAAGTATAAGAATGAATAATATTAATCTTCAAAAATTACGTTTTCCAAGGCGTTTAAGATACTGAATATTCATATATTATATACACACTATAATCGGTTAATGTGAATAACAACTCAGGCCAAACTCATTTTTCAGATTAATATTATTATGCTTAATAAGTTAAATAAATAGAATAAAAAGAAACGATTTAGGGGGATTTTAAATGGCGAAAAAGAGAAAGGAAAAGAATTTTTCAAGTTTCTTAAATAACCCAATAGATTTTACTTTGGTAATAACTATACTATTATTATTAGGAATAGGATTAGTAATGGTTTTATCAGCAAGTTCTCCATCTGCGCTTGCTGAAAGTGGAAATAGTTATGCATATTTTTCTAAACAATTAATTTTTGGAATATTAGGAATATTTGTAATGTTATTTATTTCAAAGATAGATTATAGATTTTATCAAAAATTTTATAAACATGCATTGATATTTTCAATTTTATCTTTAGTTTTAGTAATGTTAATAGGAAAAGAAGTAAATGGTGCAAAAAGATGGATAGAAATAACAAAAACATTATCAATTCAGCCTTCAGAAATGGTTAAAATATTAATGATAATTTTTTATGCAGGATTATTAGTAAAAAATAGAGACGAACTAGATAAATATGGAAAAGGATTTTTTAAACATCTTTTATTTTTAGCTCCAATAATTGGATTATTAATTTTACAACCACATCTTAGTGCTTCAATTGTTATAATTGGAATTATAAGTATAATGATGATTGTTGCAGGATGTAAATTTAAACATTTTTTATTTACAGGTTTGGCAGGGGGAGTTCCATTATTGACTGCTGCAATTGCATTTTCACCATACAGATTAGAAAGATTTATAACATTTTTAGATCCTTGGAAAGACGCTAGTGATAGTGGATGGCAAGTTATCCAAAGTTTATATGCAATAGGATCAGGTAGTTTATTTGGAGTAGGGTTAGGAGATAGTAAACAAAAATATTTATACATACCAGAACCACATAATGATTTTATTTTTTCAATATTATCTGAAGAAATAGGATTTATAGGATGTACAGTTGTTTTAATATTATTTGCAATTTTTATATGGAGAGGAATATTAATAGCAATAAAAGCTCCAGATATGTTTGGAAGCTTACTAGCAGTTGGTATAACATCATTAGTTGCAATACAAGTTATAATAAATGTTGCAGTTGTTACATCATCAATGCCAGCAACTGGTATGCCATTACCATTTTTTAGCTATGGAGGTACTGCATTATTTATATTATTATGTGAGATGGGGATACTACTTAATATTTCGAGAGCTGGTGCAAAGTAAGTTGAAAAATATCCAATTTTTTTCTAATAAAAAAGATAGAAATTTGGATGACAAGAGTAGAAGAAAGTGAGAGTTAAAATGAGAGTTATTATAGCTGCTGCTGGAACAGGTGGACATATAAATCCAGGAATAGCAATTGCAAATAAAATAAAACAAGAAGAAAAAGATTCAAAGATTATTTTTATAGGAACAACAAGAGGCATGGAAAATGACTTAGTTCCTAGAGCAGGATATGAGCTAAAAACAATAAATGCATATGGGTTAAGCAAAAAAATCTCCATTGAAAATATTAAGAAAATGTATAAAACATTTAAAGGATATGGAGAAGCAAAAAAAATAATAAAAGAATTTAAACCTGATATAGTTATTGGTACAGGTGGTTACATATGTGGAGCAACAATACTTGCTGCACATAATTTAGGTATACCTACAATATTACACGAAAGCAACGCATTTCCAGGGAGAGCAGTAAAAATGCTATCAAAGAAAACAAACACAATATTAGTTTCTTTTAATGATGCAATAGGAAGAATAAAAAAAGCAAATAATATTGTATATACAGGAACCCCTGTAAAAATTAATAAAAAAGAATACAGTATTAATCAAAAAATGGATATAATAAAAAATGCAGGACTTAGTGAAGCTAAGCCTATAATTTTAATTTTTGGTGGTAGTCAAGGTGCACAAAAAATTAATGAAGCAGTAATTGGCATACTAATTAATAGATTAAATAAAAATTATCAAATTATCTGGGCAACAGGACCAAAACAATATGATATAATAAAAGAAAAATTAGAAGATAAAAATATTAATATAAATAATATACACAATGCAAAGATTGTTCCATATATTTATAATATGGAAGAAATAATGAATGTTTCTAATATAATTGTTGCAAGAAGCGGCGCAATGACTATTACTGAAATCTCTAACTTAGCAAAGCCTTCAATATTAATACCATTGCCAAATGTAAGTGGAAATCATCAATTGTATAATGCAAAAGTGTTGGAAAAAATAGGGGCAGCAAAAATTATTTTAAATGATGAATTGCAAAGTGAGAAACTACATAAAACAATAGATGAAATTATATTAAATAAAAAAATAGAAAAAGAGATGTCAGAAAACGCTTTTAAGATTTCAACAAAAGACGTTGAAGACAAAATTTATGCTGAAATAAAAAAATTACTATGTCACTAATAAAGATATTAAAAAATCTTAAATTACGATGAACGAGCGAAGCGAAAAGGCTGCAGAGGGAAGATTTGGCAGATGAAAAATTCGAAGAATTTTTTAGATGACGATGAACGAGCGAAGCGAGTGAAAGGAAAAATCAATAGAATGAAGAAAAATGTAAAAACAGAATTGATATTAATAACAATAATTATAGGAATAGCAATAGTTACTATACTAAGTATATTTTATTTAAATTTATTAGGTGAATTAAAAAAACAAATTTCAGAAAGTGAAATTATAAATAAAATAGATATAATCCAAAGGCAAACAAAAATTGCAATAATAATATGTATTTCAGTTGTTTCCATATCTGCAATATTAATATCTAAGTTTTTAACTAAATATGTAATTTGTCCTAAAAATAAATTTATAAAAGCAGATGAAAAGACAGAGTTAAAGGACAAGCTAAGTGAAGTATCAACTAGAAAAAATCAGATAGAAACAATATTATTACACATGACTGATGGAATAGTTGCTTTTAATATGCAAGGAGAAATCATTTTAATAAATCCAGCAGCAAAGAACTTTTTAAGTATAAGTCCTGAAGATAATACATTTAATGATATATTTTCAAAATTTAAATTAAATATCAATTTGGAAAAAGTTATATATTTAGAGAGTTGGACATCTACAGATGAAATTATACAAGTTGAAGAAAAATTTGTTAAAGTTTTTTTTGCACCATTTAAGAATGAAGAAGATAGACCAGATGGCGTAATTGCAGTTGTTCAAGATATAACAGAACATGTAAAACTAGATAATATGCAAAAAGAATTAGTTGCAGATGTATCGCATGAACTTAAAACACCTATAACCTCAATAATGGGATATGCAGACACTCTACTTGAAGGAGGTTATGATGAACAAACTCAGGAAAAATTTTTAAATGTTATAGCAACAGAATCAAGAAGAATGGCGAAATTAGTTACAGACTTATTAACACTTTCAAGATATGATAATAATAGAAAAAATACTCAAAAAGAACCATTTGACTTAGGAGATTTAGTAAAGAAATGTCAAGAAAAATTGGCAATAGAGATAAAAAAGAAAAAACACACAGTAAATTGCTTTGTTACTGCTGATGTTCCATTAGTTTATGCAGATAAAGATGATATTGAGAGAGTTATTTTAAATATACTATCTAATAGTATTAAATATACTCATGATGATGGTGAGATAAAAATTTATGTTGGCTTTGTTTATAATGATGCTTATATTAAAATTTTTGATAATGGTATAGGCATCCCTGAAGAGGATTTGTCAAGAATTTTTGAGAGATTTTATAGGGTTGATAAAGCTCGTACTAGAGAAATGGGGGGAACTGGTTTAGGTCTTTCTATTGCTAAAGAAATTTTGGATAAGAATGGTGGAAGTATTGATATTAAAAGTGAGACTGGTAAAGGTACAGAAGTTGTAATTAGGATTCCTACAAAACAATAGCTTGAAATTTTTTACAAAAAAACAAAACTTAAATAGTTTAAATATTGATAATTATATTAAATTAATGTATAATACAAATATAAAAAAATAAATTTCAGATATCGTATTTTCAAATGAAAGGAATGAAAGTAATATAAATGGATTCAAAAGTAAAAGATATATTAGAATGGGTATATTGTATAGTAATAGCAATAGTGCTAGCATTAGTATTTAGATATTTTATAGGAACCCCAACAATAGTAAAACAAGTATCAATGAAACCAACATTAATACAAGACCAAAGATTATGGTTAAATAGATGGGTTAGAACAACAAAGAAAATGCCAAGTAGAGGAGATATAATAACATTTGAAGCACCAAGTAATAAAGGGTATTCTGCAAGTGAATTAGATCAAAGTAATCCAGTTGCAAAATATGAAAATGAACCAACAAATATATTTAAAAAATTCACATATTATGTTTTAGAATGGGGAAAAGATAGTTATATAAAAAGAGTAATAGGTTTACCAGGAGAACATATTGAAATAAAAGATGGAAAAGTATATATAAATGGAGAAATTTTACAAGAAGATTACTTACAAGAGGGAATTGTTACAGATGTTGGAATTAGTGGATTTGATGATTTTATAGTTCCTGAGAATTATGTTTTTGCTATGGGTGATAATAGAAACCATAGTACTGATTGTAGGGCTTTTGGTTGCATTCCTTTAGAGAAAATTGAAAGTAAAGTTTGGATTAGAATTTGGCCTTTAAATTTATGGGGAAAAGTGGAATAAATAATATATATCTTTGTTCTATATTTTATTAAAGATTAAATAACATAATAAAAGGAGTAAGGATGTTTCATAATATATTAGGAAATGATAAAATAAAACAAATATTAATTAACTCAATAAAGCAGGATAAAACATCACATAGTTATTTATTTATAGGAAATGAAGGAATAGGAAAAAAATTAATTGCAAAAGAATTCGCAAAAATGATATTATGTTCGAATGAAAATAAATATTGTAATGGATGTAAATCTTGTATTGAATTTGATACAGACAATAATCCTGACTTTAAAATAATTGAATTAGATGGAAATAGTATTAAAATTGAGCAGATAAGAGAGTTTCAAAGAAAAGTTGCGGAAAAGCCTATAATATCAAATAAAAAAGTTTATATAATAAATGATAGTGATAAAATGACAACAGAGGCACAAAATTGTTTATTAAAAACACTAGAAGAACCACCTGAATTTGTAACAATTATATTAATAGGCTCAAATGAAAGTGCATATTTAAGTACAATAAAATCAAGATGTATGATATTGCACTTTGATAAGATTGCAAATGAAGAAATTGAAAAATATTTAAAGGAAAAATATAATGTAAAAATAGATAGTTCAATTATGATAAAAGCTTTTGAAGGAAGTATTGGGAAAGCAATAGAATTAAAGGAAAAGCAAGAACAATATAAACAAATTGAACAAATTATCTTTAATATTGATAAAAAGGATAAAATTGATATAATAAATATATCAGACATTATATATAAAGCTAAAGAAGAAAAATTTGAAATATTAGATTATATAAATGTTGTATTAATAGAATTAGCAAAACAAAATATTAAATTCGCAGATTGTATACAAATTGTGGAAAATACTAAAAGAAGGTTGCAATCAAATGCTAATTATGATATGTGTATAGATAATATGTTATTTAAAATATGGGAAGCAGTAAATTAGAAAGGAAATGTAATTTTGAAAAATATAATAGGAATAAGATTCAAGAAGTTAGGAAAAATATATTTTTTCAATCCAAAAGGTTTTAAAGTTTCAAAAGGTGATAAAGTAATAGTTGAAACATCACAAGGGGAAGAATGTGCAGAAGTATTAATACCTAATAGATATGTAAAAGAGGAAAAAATAGTTGCACCTTTAAAAAAGGTTGTAAGAATTGCAAATAGCAAAGATGTAAAAAGATATGAAGAATGTAGACAAATTGAAAAAGAAGCATTTAAAATCTGTAAAGAAAAGATTAAAGAACATCATTTAAAAATGACATTAACAGAAGTAGAATGTAAATTTGATAATAGTAAAGTTTTATTTTATTTTACAGCAGATAATAGAATAGACTTTAGAGATTTAGTAAGAGAATTAGCAGCAATATATAGAACAAGAATAGAAATGAGGCAAATTGGTGTAAGAGATGAAATAAAAAGGATTGGTGGAAATGGTGTATGTGGTAGAGAATTATGCTGTTGTACATTTTTAAGTGATTTTGAATCTGTTTCAATAAAAATGGCTAAAGATCAAAATGTATCATTAAATCCTGCAAAAATATCAGGTAATTGTGGTAGATTAATGTGTTGTCTTAAATATGAAAATGATGTTTATGAGGAAAAACTCAATAGATTACCTGGTATAGGATCAATTGTTAAGACAGAAGATGGTGAAGGCGAGATTGATGGCTTAGAAGTTTTAAAGGAAAGAGTAAAAGTTAAAATAAAAAAAGAAGATACATATGTATATAAAAAATATGATGTAAACGATATAATTGTTCTAAAAAAGGCTGAAAGAGATTTAGTTGATGAAGAAGAATTACAAAATAAGAAAGAACTTGAAGAACTAGAAAAATTAGAAAAAGAAGATAAAGAAAAATTAGATATTATTAATCCTTAATAAATATGTTATTAAATTTTAAATGTATAGATGATATTTTAGGAGGTGAATATTATGGCATATAAAATTACAGATAAATGTATATCTTGTGGTGCTTGTGCAGGTGAATGTCCTGTTGGTTGTATTTCACAAGGTGAAGATAAATTTAAAATAGATGAATCAGCATGTATATCATGTGGTACTTGTGCAGGAGTTTGTCCTGTTGGAGCACCATGTGAAATGAACGATTAGTATATTAAGTTATAAAGGATTATTACATTGGAAAACTAAACTAAAAGAATTTCTACAGTGTTTTAGTATTGAATAAAAAAATAATATTGCCACACTGCAACGGTTTCGCTTGCATTTTCACAAGTAAAACTTGTTCAAAAGCAATCTCAACCTAGCAAGTTCCAATAAAACAACAGCCAATGTCAAAATATAAACAAAAGGAACTTGCACAAATAAGATAAACTTATTTGGCAGTGTTAGTATAGCACAATGTTAAAGTGTAAATAATTAAAGATAAAAGTTATTAGAAGATACATCAGTAGAACTTCTACGAAAAAGTGCAGTTGGTCGCAAACGCCACTGCACTTTTCCTCGAAGGTCTAAAAATTTATGTCAACGCAAGTTGTTTTATTGTAGTTTTTAGAAGGCATAAATTTTTAGACATTTTCTTTTTGAGTATCAGTCATTCTTCATAAATGTGTTGTTAAGAATAAGAGCTATACCGAACGGAATAACAATGTTCATAAGTATTTCTTTCCAAGCTGTAACTTCAAGAACTACTCCCATTATGAATATTGTTACAATTATTTCAGCTACAATTATTCCTACATCGATAAGAAGATTAGACCATCTACTTTTCTTTAAAGTACCTATACACTGTGAAGTGAAACGACCTACTGTCCAAGAAATAGACCAGATTATAGAAAAAGCAAGCCAATCTTCTCGAGGTAAAAAAAACTTGTAAATAATAGCAAAAACCATAAAATTAGTTACTGCGAATCCTAACGATTCAATTATCCGTTCCTTTAAACGACTGCTCATACAAAAACCTCCTTAAAATTCTTTTATTGTTGTTTCCTTGTTATCTATGTTAAACCAAAAAGTTAGAGGTTATTCCTCCACTATTTAGTGTAAATAGGAAATAAGTGTATATAAATATAACTCAAATATATTATAACATATTTTACATAAAAAGGCAATTTTTTAAAGTTTTTAATATTATATTTTTTAAAAAATGAATACTAAAAAATAATTCTTT
>CAPNAQ010000058.1 GCA_948663505.1 uncultured Clostridia bacterium
TCTCCTTTTAAATAATTATCATATAATTTTTTATCTAAATTTTTCTCCATTTTTTACCTGCTTTCAATTATATAAAACAGTAACTACTAAAAAAGTTTCATAATTTTATATTTTTATAGAAATTTTATACACGTAAAATTGTGTACAAATATTATATTATATAAAGTTTTGAAAACTTTTCTATAATATAAATGAAAGCGATCTCACAGATATATTATCATGTGAGACCACTTTCTCTGCAAGAGAAGGTTAATGAAAGGAGGTTCTAATGACAAAACACAAAACCCTTCTCCTGCAGTTTTTCTATGTGAATGCTCCCTCTGGAGCTTGTGAATATTATACATAATATTACCAATTTATGTCAAGCTTTTTTGACTATTTTTCCAAAATTAATTTCATTTCTTCATTTCTTTTAACTTTTTTAGTAGTAGTTTTAATTAATTCTTTATCAGTTAAAATCATATTAGTAATATGTTTATATCTTGGAACAGTCTCATTAACCTCTTTTTTAATTCTATTCCAAATTATATCTTTTATTTCATCTTCAGATATTTCACCATATTTTTCAAAAACTTCATCCTTATTATAAACAACTTTTACAGACAATTTTAAATCATTTTTATCATTTTTGTCAGGAAGACCAAAAACCATAGATTCTTCTATTAATTCAATTCTATTAACAAGAGTTTCTAATTCTTCTGGAAATATCTTTTTTCCGTTTTTTAAAACAATCATATTTTTTTCTCTGCCTGTTATAAAGATAAAGCCATCTTTATCAATATATGCTAAATCACCTGTATAGAACCATCCATCTTTTAAAACTTTTTGTGTTTCTTCTTCATTTTCATAATATCCAAGCATTATATTTGGTCCTTTTGCAATAAGTTCTCCAATTCCATTACTATCCTGATTTACTATTTTTACTTCTACATTTTCCATTGGAACACCTATTGAGCCTACACGTGCTTTATAATCATTTTCAGCAACTAAAACTGGAGATGTTTCTGTAAGACCATATCCTTGAACCATTCTTATTCCTAAATCAATAAATCCTTGTTCAACTTTTGGATCTAGTGGTGCTCCACCAGATATTACAAATCTCATTTTTCCACCAAGTTGATCTATTACTTGTTTAAATAACTTTCTTCTTATATCAATATGAAATTTTAATAAAAAGTTACTTACTTTTATGGCATTTTTTATAAGTTTCGTTTTTCCTTGTTTTTCAATTTCTTTTTGAATTCTATTGTAAATTGCTTCAACTAATAAAGGCACTCCAACAAATACAGATATTTCATATTCTTTTAGATTTTGAGATACATATCTTAATCCATCAGGGAATGATGTTCTTACTCCAAATGCAAGCATTACAATTAATGCAGTTGATCCAAATATATGATGAAATGGTAAAAATGCTAAATTTGAATCTGTATCATAAATACTTTCTGCTTTTTGCATTGCATATACATTTGTTGCAATATTATTTTGAGATAACATTACAGCTTTTGATTTTGATGTTGTTCCAGATGTGAATAGTAATATTCCCATTTCATATGAGTTTATTTTTGCTGAAATGTATTCTTTATTTCCTTTTTCTAATAATATTTTTCCTTCTTCTTTTAAATTATGTATATCCTTATATCCTTCTAATTTTGACATACATATATATTCTTTTAAAATAGTATTATTTCGTGATTTAAGTTCTTCTATTTTTTCAATGTATTTTTCATCAAAAATTATACAATCTGCTTTACTTCTAATCAACGAATTTTCTAACTCATCTATTTGTAAATCTTTATCTAATGGAATTGATATTATTCCTCCTAAAAGATTTGCTAAGTGTGCTAATGCCCATTCATATCTATTTCGACCCACAATAGCTATTCTTTTGTTTTTTAATCCTAAATCATATAATTTAGTGCCTAAAGAATTTATGTGCTCTAATAGCTTTTTATATGTGATATTTTCATATCTTTGATTTTTCTCTTCTTTATGCTTTATAATAAAAGCTATATTATCTGCATATTTCTTCGCTGAATTGTAAATTATTTCTTTTATGTTTTCAAACAACTCGACATCTTTGTTTTTATTCATATTACTTCCCACCTTTTATTATTATAATATAGTATTTTTGAAAAAAAGTCATTAATCGTATTGGTCAGTTAATATAAAATGACAGTCATATTTTTATTAATAACACATATATTCTACTAATAAGCTACAATTCATATGTAAAAATAATATAATACTGTAAAAAGCTAAAATTTAAATATATTACATTAGAGTGTGGCATTAATAAATAGAAAAGAGGGCCTATATGTTTGTTTTTAATCTAAAAGTAAATCGGAAGTAAACTATTTAAGCAATTTTTTATAGGAGTTATAATTCTTCTAATATGTATTTTAGGGATTGTAATGTATAGAGTTTTTTCAGGAGCTAATAACTCAACTAGAGAAGATTCTTGTATGAATAAAAATGGTGTTTCACAAATATCTGCTAAAAATTATACAAATATTTTAAAAACAGTTCACGAAAATATAGATTCTTATGTTGGGAAAAAAATAAATTTTACTGGTTATGTTTATAGAGTTTTAGACTTACAGGATAATCAGTTTGTTCTTGCTAGAGATATGATTATTAATTCAAATTCTCAAACTGTTGTTGTTGGTTTTTTATGTGAATGTGATACTGCTAAAGATTTTTCAAATGATTCTTGGGTTGAGATTACAGGAGAAATAATAAAAGGAGCATATCATGGTGATATTCCCATTATAAAAATTACTGATATAAAATCTGTTGATAAACCTTCTAAAGATGAATATGTTTATCCTCCTGATGATAGTTATATTCCGACTGCTGGAGTGTTATAATTACTTTATTTTTTATCAATATCTTTTATTATAACATCATGTGCACTACCTTCTGTAATGCTAACATCAGATACTAAAGTTAATCTTGCTCTTTGATGGAAGTCCTTAATTGAAGTTGATCCACAATTGCACATAGTAGATTTTATTTTTGCAATTGTTACAGCCAAATTATCTTTTAAAGCTCCTGCATATGGAATATAGGAATCAACACCTTCTTCAAAAGATAATTTGTTTTTATCTCCTCCTAAATCATATCTCTGCCAATTTCTTGCACGATTTGAACCTTCTCCCCAATATTCCTTTACATAGTTATTTCCTATTTTTAAGACTCTTGTAGGGCTTTCATCAAATCTTGCAAAATATCTTCCCATCATTACAAAATCTGCACCTAAGGCCAATGCAATAGTTATATGAAAATCGTGTACAATACCACCATCAATACATAAAGGTATATACACTCCTGTTTTTTCAAAATATTCATCACGAGCTGAAGCTACATCAATTAGTGCAGAAGCGTTTCCACGACCAATTCCTTTTGTTTCACGTGTTATACAAATAGAACCTCCTCCTACACCAATTTTTATAAAATCTGCTCCTGCTTCTGCCAAATACATAAATCCTTCTCTGTCTACAACATTCCCTGCACCAATTTTTACACTATCACCATATTTTTCTCTAACATAATTTATTGTTTTCTTTTGCCATACAGAATAACCATCTGAAGAATCCATACAAATCATATCAACACCAGCTTCTACTAATGCTGGTATTCTTTCTTTATAATCTCTTGTATTAATTCCTGCTCCAACTACATATCTTTTATTTTCATCTAATAAAGAATTTGGATTGTTTTTTCTTTCTTCATAATCTTTTCTAAATACAAGATATTTTAAATTTCCCTCTTTTGTTAATATTGGTAGACAACTAATCTTTTTATCCCAAATAATATCATTTGCTTCAGATAATGATATTCCCTCTTCAGCACAAATTATCTTATCAGATTTAACCATATAATTATCAATTGGAGCATCCTGATTATCACGAGATATACGATAATCTTTATCTGTTACTAATCCTATAAACTTTCCATTTGGAGTTCCATCTTCTGTTATCATAACTGTTGAATGTCCTGTTGTTTTTACTAATTGTATAACTTCTCTTAAAGTTGTGCCACTTTTTACATTAGAATCACTTATTACAAAACCTGCTTTATGTTTTTTTACATTATGTACCATCTTTGCTTGTGATTCAATAGATTGAGAACCATATATAAATGCAACTCCTCCTTCTCTTGCTAGTGCTATTCCCATCTCTTCTCCTGAAACAGATTGCATAATTGCTGATACCATTGGGATATTTGCTGAATATTTTGGTTCTTCTCCTTTTTTAAATTTCACAAGTGGTGTTCTTAAAGAAACTTTATCAGGTATACATTCTTCTGTTGTTAAGTTTGGTAATAATAAATATTCGTTAAATGTTCTTGATATATCTCCTAAAATTTTTGCCATTGTTTAATTCCTCCTTTTATTTTTATATTTTGTTTTATTTTTGTTCCAAATTTAAAATTTAGAAATACACAAATATCTACTCCCATTCAATAGTTGCTGGTGGTTTTGATGTAATATCATAAACAACCCTATTTACGAAATTTACTTCATTAACAATTCTACTTGAAACTGTCTCTAAAATTTCATAAGGAATTTTAGACCATACTCCTGTCATAAAATCTTTTGTTTCAATTGCACGAAGGGCAATAGTATAATCATATGTTCTTTCATCTCCCATTACTCCAACAGATTTCAAGTTTGTTAATACAGCAAAGTATTGGTTTATGCTTTTATGTAGTCCAGCTTTTGCAATTTCTTCTCTAAAAATGCTATCAGCCTCTTTTAAAATATTTAGTTTTTCATCAGTAATATCACCAATTATTCTAATAGCTAAGCCTGGACCTGGGAATGGTTGTCTATAAACTAAATTTTCAGGTATACCTAATTCCAAACCTGTTTTTCTAACTTCATCTTTAAATAAGCTTCTTAATGGTTCAACAATTTCTTTAAAATCAACATAGTCAGGAAGTCCTCCAACATTATGATGACTTTTTATAACTGAACTTTTTCCTAATCCACTTTCAATAACATCTGGATAAATTGTACCTTGTACTAAAAAGTCTACTTGTCCAATTTTCTTTGCTTCTTTTTCAAAAACTCTTATAAATTCTTCTCCTATAATCTTTCTTTTTTTCTCTGGATCTATTACTCCAGCTAGTTTTGATAAAAATTGCTCTTTTGCATTTACTCTTATTAAATTTACATCAAATTGATTTCTAAATATTTCTTCAACTTCATCTCCTTCATTTTTTCTAAGAAGTCCATGGTCTACAAAAATACATGTTAAATTTTTTCCAATTGCTTTACTTAATAATACTGCTGCAACTGATGAATCTACTCCTCCTGATAATGCACATAATGCTTTTTTATTTCCTATTTTCTCTTTTAATTTTTTTATAGAATCTTCTACAAATGATGATATAATCCAGTCTCCTGAACATTTACAGATATTAAATAAAAAATTTGAAATTACTTTTGTCCCATTTTTAGAACTATTTACCTCTGGATGAAATTGTATTGCATATAGATTTTTTTCTTTATTTTCGATTGCTGCATTAGGACATGAATTTGTATATCCTATATTTATAAAACCATCTGGCACTTCTTCAACAAAATCTGTATGACTCATTAAGAATTTGTTTGTCTTTTCAAATCCATTAAATAACAATGAATTATTTTCTATGGATACTTCTATTGTTCCATATTCTTTTTTGTCTGCTCTTGCTACTTTTCCTCCTAATGTATGTGCCATAAGTTGCATTCCATAACATATTCCAAGTACAGGTATTCCTAATTCAAATATCTCTTTGGCACATTTTGGTGATTCTTCTCCATATACACTTGCTGGTCCTCCTGTAAAAATTATTCCTTTTGGATTTTTTTCTTTGATTTTTTCTATTGTAATATCATATGGTACTACTTCTGAATATACATTACATTCTCTTACTCTTCTTGCTATTAATTGATTATATTGTCCTCCAAAGTCTAATATTAGGATTGTTTCGTTTTTGCTCACATTTTTACCTCCTATTTACATTTGTCCTATTTTATCATATTTTGATATTAATGTAAAGAATAAATATCTCCATAAAAATTGGAAAACACCATACATCTGTATGGTGTACTGTTTAGCTATTGATAAGTTTTTCTTACAATAGCTAATAATTCTCCTAACTTTGTTAATTCCTCTGCTGTTAAATTTTTTAAAGGACATATTTCTATATGAATACATTTTTCACAGTCTTCGCAGTCCTCTGTTTTTTCTTCTGTTATTTTAGCAATTTCTAACATTCTGAACCTTTCTGCCTTATTTATATATAATTTAATATATAAATAAGGACTTTCAAAACCAATTAAAAGTTACATTTACATAATAACATAAATTTAACAAAAAATCAATACAATTTTTGGTTTAAATTTTACCTTCTATCTAATAAACTCTTTACAACTCCTTCATCAATCAAAGTTGCAAAAACATTCTTAATAATAATTAAAATAATAGGGCCAACAAGCATACCCAAAACCCCAATAAACTTAAAACCTGTATACATAGCAATCAAAGTAAAAATAGGATGAGTACCAATATGTTTGCTAACTAATCTAGGCTCTAAAAACTGTCTAATAATGGACATAATAGCAAACAAAACAATAATAGCTATACCCAGTTTTAAATCACCATTTAAACCTGAAATAACAGCCCAAGGAACCATTACAGTACCAGATCCTAAAATTGGCAATGCATCAACAAAACCAATAAATAAGGCCATAAGCAAAGGAAATTCAATATTAAAGTTCGCAAATTTTAATATATATAAACCAATTAAAGAAATCACAAAAGAAACTAAAATTAATGTAAATTCAGCTTTTAAATATCCTCCTAAAGTTTTGCTTAATTCTCTAATGTGAATTCCTAACTTTAATACCCACCTTTTTGGCAAATGATGTTCAACTTGGTCCAAAATATATACTTTATCAACACATATTAAATATAATGCCATTATTGTTATTACAAAATAAATTGCTATTGTTGGAATTGATGTTACAACATTTATTAATCCTGTTAATGAATTTTTTACCCATACTGAAATTGTATTTAATAATCCTTCTGTAGAGTTTTGTAAAACTCCTGTTATTTCCTGAGGCAAATTTATTTTGTTAAAATCAAATCTATTTGTAAAACTTTGAAAAAGTGCATGTGCTTTTTCAAAATATCCATTCAATCCTTGTAATAAATTTGAGGCTTCTGAAAATAGCGAAATTATCCCCCACGCCAATCCTCCAAGTATTATTACAGATACTATTACAAATATTATTATAGAACTTGTTCTTCTTGACATTTTTGTTTTTTTCATTATAAATCTTATTAATGGTTCTATTAATAATGATATTATAAATGCTATTAAAAATGGCATATAAAATATTGATAATTTAAATGCTAAATATAATCCAACTAATATTAATATAACATATAATATTTTTTTTAACACTCTTGTCCAATATGACATATCTATTATCATAATCTCTTCTCTCCTATTTTTTCTATTATATGTAAATTTTTGTTTTATATTCTAAATTTTACTTTAGGGAATTTAAATAATTTTTGCTTCTTTTGTTGTAAAAAAAGAAGACTTGCTAGTGAAGTGAATTTGTTTTTTATTTACTTCACTAGTACAAGTCTTTTTATTGATTATTTTTATCATCATGGCAATCACAGATACTACTAATAGTTGAACAAACATCTTGCTTTCCTAATTCATTGTCATTTTGAGCTAAATTTCCTAAAGTTAAAATACCAATAACGTGGTTATTTTGATCACATACTGGTAATCTTCTAATTTGATTTTCAGACATTTTGCTTTCAGCATTTTCCATTTCATCAGTATCACAACAAGTACATACATTTGTTGACATTATATCACTTGCAGTTGTTGTTCTAGCATCTTTATCACATGCAATAGTTCTTAAAATAATATCTCTATCTGTTAATATGCCACATATACAATTATTGCTGTCACATACTGGAACACATCCTATATGATTGTCATTCATTAATTTTGCTATTTCGTTTATTTTAGTTTCTGGTTTTACACAACATACTGTATCACACATACAATCTTTTACTTTCATTTTGATCCTCCTATAATTTTATTATTATAAAGTGTATCAAAATTTATATAATATAAAAATTTTTACACAAATTTATTATTTGCAATAAAAAAAAGATTATTCACAGTATAGAAAATTCTAAGAATTTTCCTATACTATGAATAATTTCACAGAAAATGCTTTTGCTTTGCAATTCTATCTTTCATATATATCAAAGTTGCCTGTTTCAAACTCTCTCATAAAAGGTGGTCTTCCTGGTTGATATGGTGGTCGCATAGGCGGTCTCATTGGTGGTCTATTTCCTGGTCCATGTGGTGGAAATGGTGGTCTGTGTGGTCTATTTAATAATTCTCGTATTAATAAAATTTTTATTAAATCTCGTAAACCTCTATTTATTTGTCTAGTTTCTCTATTTTCCCCTGTTGTTTCTTTTACTGACACTTGTGGCTTTTTTTCTGCCACTTTTGTTGTAGTTGTATTTGAAGCGGTTCTTACATCATTGTTTAGATTTATATTTACTTTTATTTCATTTCTTTCTTCCATAGCATAATATATTTCATCTGTCATATTCTCAATATCTTCATTTGTAAAAGGACCTCTACTATCTGTGCATTTTTTCATTATCATAGGATATACTATTTTATATATTTCAGGATAACAATTTTCTAATTCAGAATTTATATTGTTATTATATGTTCTTTCATAATTATTATTCTCCATATTAAAACTTTGATATGGTGTATTACAATCATAGCAGTTTTCCTGTGGATATCCTAATATACTTCTTATGTATTCTTCATATATTTGGTTATACATAATTTACCTCCCTCATTTAATTATTCTTTATATTATATGAGAAAAGTTTTATTTTTGTTATATAAATATTATTAAAGTCTTATAATATTAATTTGAAAAAATGAGTTCGACAGTGAGTCGTTATTCATTTTAAGCTGTTATAATATATATCTATATTTCAAATCGTCAGTATCTTAAACGCCTTGGAGAACGGAATTTTTGAAAATTCATGTTATAAAACTTTATATTATACATTTTTATAACCCATTAACTAAATCTTTAAATTTATGACCTCTATCTGCAAAATCTTTAAACATATCAAAGCTTGCACTTGCTGGTGAAAACAATACAACATCACCTTTTTTTGCATATTTTTTTGCTAAAGAAATTGTTTGTTCTAAACTATCACACATATAAATATCAATATGTTTATCTTGATTTTGAGCTTCTTCTTTTACAACATCAAAAATTTTTTCAGCTGTTTGCCCAATTAAAATTAATGTTGAAACTTTTTCTAATATTGGTTTTGCAAGAGGTTCATAATCTAGATTCTTATCATATCCACCTGCAATTAATACTACATTTTCTTTAAATGCATTTAACCCAGATAATGTTCTTGTTGGAGAAGAACTAGCAGAGTCATTATACCATTTCACACCATTAATTTCTCTTACAAATTCTATTCTATGTTCTACAGGTGTAAATTCCTTTATTGCTTCAATTGCTGTATCAACATCCACTAAACTTTGAGTGGCAGCTAATGCTGTTGCAATATTTTGGAAGTTATGATTTCCTCTTAAAATGACTTCATCAGTATTTAATAAATGTGTTCTTACTTTTTCGTCACATTTTTTGATTACATTTTCATCAACAATATATCCATCATTTAATTTTGTTTGGTTACTAAAATATATAACTTTTCCATTTGCTTGTTTCGCACATTCTCTTGTAATATCATTATCATAATTTAAAATTAATATACCATTTTCATCTTGATTTTTAAATATGTTCTTTTTTGCTTCAATATATTCCTCATAATCTTTATGTATATTTAAATGATTTGGTGTTATATTAGTAATAACTGCAATATCAGGACTTATTTGCATATTCATTAATTGAAAACTACTTAATTCTAAAACTAATATATCATTTGGTATAATTTCAGGTAATTTAGTAAATAATGGTGTACCAATATTTCCACCCAAATAAGTTGTATATCCTGTTTTTTGTAAAATTGCATTTACTAAACTAGTTGTCGTAGTTTTTCCATCACTACCTGTAATTCCAATAATTTTGCATGGGCACATTTCCATTAAAAGCTCAATTTCTGTTGTTACAATTGCTCCTCTTTCAGCTTCTTCTTGTAATTCTGGTTTTGTTGGTAAGCAGCTTGGGGATCTAAATATAATGTTAAATCCTTTTAATTTTTCTAAACAGTTTTTTCCAAACGAAAATTCAAATCCATATAATGTAATTTTATTTACAATTTCTTTAGAAAGCTCGTCAATTGTTCTATCATCAAATACTGTTACTTGTGCCTTTTTCTCATATAGATAGTCTAATAATGGTTGATTACTTACTCCTAAACCTATCACAGCAACTTTTCTGAATCTTATATATTCATTAAATTCTTTTAGTTTTTCATTTTCATAACTCATTATTTTTTCCTTTCACTTCGCTTCGCTCGTTCATCGTCATCCAAAATTTTTTTCAAA
>CAPNAQ010000059.1 GCA_948663505.1 uncultured Clostridia bacterium
TCAAAAAATGAAGCGGTCTTTTTTTGACCAAAAGTCTTGAAAGAAGGAGGTTTTTGTGGTATTATGTTACATATAATTAAACAAGAAATCAATATGAGTAAGGAATTACTCTCTAAAATCGAATGGGCGTGCCGTTTAAAATTTAAAGAAAAGGAACAGCCACAAATAATAAATGGTTGTCATAGAACGGCAAAGCATTTTAGAGTTTTTAAAAAATTATACTATATTGGTTTATTTGTGTTATTAAAAGGAAATTAAAGAGATAGTAATAATAAATATAAAAACTCTATAAGTGCTAATAGCTAAAACTATGCTATGTGGCACTTTTTTGTTGCCTTTCTATTCATATGCGAAAGCATACTAAGACTGTAACAGTTTTAGCAATTTGGAAGGAGGATATGTAAAAATGAATGGAGAAAGGAAAGTAGCAGGAATTTATATTCGTGTAAGTACAGAAGCTCAAGCAAGGGAACGGATTTAGTTTAGGAGAACAGGAGGAAAAATTAAAGGCACTTTGTAAATATAAAGATTATAAAATATACAAAGTTTACAAAGATGCAGGAATATCTGCCAAAGATATGGCAAATAGACCAGCATTTATTAATGTATACAGAAAATAGTGAAAAGACTGTTGACGAAAATGAGAAAACTATGTATGTAACAGGAGTAAATTGTAATAGCGATACAGCTTATGAAGAAATGAATTTTGTACAGAAAAAGTTTGATAAATGTACAGGAAATATAGCATATCATGCATACCAAAGTTTTAAAACAGGAGAAGTATCACCAGAACTTGCACACAAAATTGGAGTAGAACTAGCAAAAGAAATATGGAGTGAGTATCAAGTTATAGTTGCAACACACTTTAATACTGGCACATATCATAACCATTTTGTAGTAAATTCAGTTAATATGTTTACAGGAAAGAAATTTAATTGAAATAAAGGTGCATATTATAAATTTAGAGAAATTTCAGATAGATTATGTAGAGAAAATAATCTAATAGTTATAGAAAATCCAAAAGGAAAAACACCAAGAAGTATATACTTTGCAGAGAAAAGTATTTACCACAAAATATTGTTGAAAGACTATTCAAAAATCCATATTATATGCAAGATGAATACTATAAATTAGTAAAACCGAGGAAATATAATAAGCAGTATGTTTATAGATTTAAAGGCAAATTCAAAGATATTAGTAAAATAAGTGGAATTGATACACTTTTTCTAATACTATTTCATTTATTAGGTTTAATTCCGAAAAGAGAAGATTATAAGCCATTATCACCAGAAATGAGACGAGAAGTTAGAAAAATGGAACGTTATTCTAATGAAACTAGACTTATTGTAACAGAAAAATTAAAAACAACAGAAGATGTAAAAAACTATATTTTACAAACTGAAAAAGATATTGAAGGTGTTACTAATTTAAGACAAAAATACAGAAATAAACTAAGAAATTGTACAGATGATAATTTAATAAAGGAATACAAAGCAAAGCGAGATGAATGTACTACTATTTTAAATGAATGTAGAAAAAATCTAAAAATATCAAATTGGATTTTAGAAGATACACCAAAGGTTAAAGAAGTTATAAAAATTGAACAGCAAATGAAAAGAGAGCAAGAAGATATTGCAAAAACAAAGAAAAAAGATAAATATATAGGCAGATAAAGTATAAAAGGTTGTTACGTATAAAAGTAATAGCCTTTTTATAATTTTTAAAAATGAATATTTTGGAAACAATTGTATTTATATTAATTTTATGGTATAAATAAGTAAAATATGAATTTTGCAGCATGATGTTGCAAAATTCAAAATGGAGGAAAATTGTGGAAGATTTAACAAATATTATCAACAATGATGAGTATTTTAAATTTTTGAATGAAATAAAAAATGATATAATTACAACACGAAGAAAAGTATTAACACAAGCTAACAATGAAGTTGTACTAATGTATCATAGAATTGGAAAAGGATTAATAAAAAATACAAAGTATGGAAATAGTTTTATAGATACTTTAGCAAAAGATTTAAAATTAGAATTTCCAGATATGCAAGGTATATCAGCGAGAAATTTAAGATATATGAAAAAATTTGCAAAAGAATTTGAATATGATTCAATTTTGCAACATCATGTTGCAAAATTACCATGGACTACTATAACAACAATTATGGATAAAATAAAAGATGAACAAGAAAGATTATGGTATGCCGAAAAAACATTAGAAAATTTATGGTCAAGAACTATATTAGAACATCAAATTGCAACAGATTTATATAATAGACAAGCATTGTTAGACAACAAAATAAGTAATTATAAAGAAACATTACCTATAGAGCTTGGAAAGAGAGCATTGGAAATGCTAAAAGATCCATACGTTTTTGATATTGAAGGTTATGGAAAAGATGTACTAGAAAAAGATGTAGAAGATGCATTAGTTTCTAATATTACAAATTTACTTTTAGAGTTCGGAAATGGTTTTGCTTTTGTAGGAAGACAATATCATTTAGAAATAGAAGGAGAAGATTATTATATAGATTTACTATTTTACAATTTAAACTTGAAATGCTATGTTGTAGTAGAATTAAAAACTGTTAAATTTATACCAGAATTTGCAGGAAAGTTAAATTTCTATTTAAATGCAGTAGATATGTTATTGAAGAAAGAAGAAGATAACCCAACAATAGGAATTTTGTTATGTAGAGATGAGCATAAGTTGACAGCTGAATTAGCCTTGAAAGATATAAATAAACCAATAGGAGTAGCAGAATATAAATATTTACAAGAGATACCAGATTATTTAGCAAATAATTTACCAAGTATAGAAACACTAGAGAAAAGATTAAATAATAAAGATGAAAATTAATATTAGAGAAAAATTTAAAATATATAAACTAATGATAGAAAAATGAAGTGATGAGAAAATTTATAAAGTAAGAAGAGGTGTTTTTTATGGCAACAAGATTTGAAAGAATATATAGCGATATAAAAGAAAGTATAGAATATTTGGTTGGACAATATTATCCAGATAATTTTTCATCAGCTTTTGGACATTATTTTTTAAAGACAAAATTTGGATTAAGTGATGACGAAGCAGCTGAATGTGTAACAGATGGATATGATGATAATGGGATTGATGCAATTTATATTGAAAATAATGAAACAGTACACTTTTTTCAATTTAAATTTCCTTCTGATTTAAAAGGAATTTCAAATGGCATAAAAGAAGATGAAATTTTAAAATTGGAAAACGGATTTGAGAATTTTGTATCTCCAAATGAAGATTTTTCACAGATTGAATGGAATGAATTATTAAAAGAGAAAAGAAAAGAGTATGATAAATTCGATATTTATAATTTTAAACTATGGGTTATAAGATTTTCAAATCAAACAATAAGTGAAAAAATAATAAAAAAAATGAATAACTGTTTAAAAAATTATTCTAATCATACAGGAAATACAATAGAATTTAATTATATGTTGGCAGAACAATGTGTTGCATTATATGAAAAAAATATAAAAAACATTTGTCCTGATTTTAAATTAAAATATAAAAAAACATTAAGTCCATTTTCAGATGAAAAGTCTTTAGTAATAAGTGCATATGTTCCATTATTAGATATATATGAAACATTTAGTACAATTCAAGATAATGTATATGAGGGAAATGTAAGATATTTAAATCCTAACTCTAAAATAAATGATGGAATAAGAAAGACCATATTACATGATTATACGAATTTTCATTTATTAAATAACGGAATTACAATTATTTGTGAATCTTGTAACGATAATACAGCACAAGCTTATTTAGATGTGAAAAGTGGAACAATAATAAATGGGGCACAAACAGTAGGAACAATTATTAATACATTAAAGAACATTGAAGAAAGTGAAAGACAAAATTATTTAAATTCATTTGTATTTGTAAAAATAGTTTCATTTACGAATGATGAGAAATTAGTAAATGATATGGTATATACATTAAATACTCAAAATCAGATGAAAAATTCATATTCAATATCTAATGATCCAATTGTAAAAAAGGTTCAAGAAAAAATAAATAAAGATACAGAATTTTTCTTAGAAATAAAGAATAATGAATTTAATTTTGAAAAAGTTAAAAATAATAATTCTAATAAATTAACTAAAAATAAGATTGATATTGAAACTTTCATTCAAGTATATGTTGCCTTTTATAATATATCTAATTTGGCAAATTTGACTAAAAATAATAAAGCAAGTTTATTTGATATAAATAATATTGAAAAAGTGATAAATGATTTGAATTATGAAAAAGCTATTAGAGTATATAAAATATATTTGCAATTGATGGATATAATAAAAGATTATAGAGCCTATAGAAAAAATCGTGATAAAAAAGATATTTTAAATATTTTAGATATAAAAGAAGATGAAATTAACGAATATAGATACTTAAATACAGGTAATTTTATAATTATGTATGCATTAGGAATTGCGAATATTAACAAAAATATAGAACCAGAAGGAAATATTATAACTATAATTAAATTTTTAAAAGATAAATTTAAAGATGAAAGTAATATTTCAAATGCTACAAAAACAAAAGAGTCATTTGAGCAAGTCAAAGAATTTATGAAAAAGTTTACAATATAAAATATTTTTTCAGAAATTCACTAGTTATAGTACAATATATTAATTATTATAGAGAACAGAATGAGCTAGAAGGTATGAAGTTTGGAAAAAAGAAAAGAAGAGAGTTAACGAGAGGGAATTAGATTATGAATAAAAAGTTTGCAGAGAAGTGGTTAGATAAGTTAAAGGATGCATAGTGGAATAAAGATATAGAAAAAGCAACATCTTTATTCACACAGACAACCTTTTATCAAGAAACACCATTTATGAAGCCATATACAACATTTGATGAATAAAACAAGAATGGAAACATATTAAAAATCAAAACATAGAAAATATAGAGTTTAAAATATTAGCAATAGATAAAAATGTTTTAATAGTAGAATGGATATTTGAAAGAAATATAATAGCATTTGATGGTATTTATGAAATAAAATTTAATGATAATATGGAGTGTATTTATTTTAAAAGTTGGGAGATGGAGGAAAATAAATGACTAAAGAAGTAGTAATTATAACAGGTGGAGCGAGTGGACTAGGATTAGAACTTGTTAAGCAATTTATAGAGAAGAATTATTTGGTATGTAACATCGATAGAGATTATGAAAGAATGCAAATCTTAGATAATGCATATAAAGATAACTACAAAGGATTTATAGGAGATATTTCAGATAGTGCATTTGTTAAAAATGTTATTAATGAAATATCAAATTTAGGAAATATAAAAATACTAATTAATAATGCAGGAGAACCATCATTTAAGTTGCCTACAAAATATGAAAAAGAAGATATAGATAAATGCTTTAAGGGTTTGCGAGGTATGATTTTGTTTTCAACAGAAGTTTTAAAAGTAAAAGAAGAAAAAGATTTAAAAATAGTAAATATAATGTCATCAGCAGCATTAAGAGGAAACAAACAAGAAGCGGTATATTGTGCTACTAAATGGGGAGAAAGAGGATATACAGAAAGTTTAAAAGTAGCTTATAAAGGCACGAGTGTAAAAGTAATAGGAGTATATCCAGGTGGAATTAATACAGAATTTTATAAAAATAGTAGAGATTATGTATCAGAAGAAAAGCAATCTACATTTATGAAACCGTGTGATGTTGCTAAAACAATTATAGACAATATTACAAATGAAACTAATTTGACAGTAGCAGATATTATAATTGAGAGAAATTAAATATAAGAAATAAAAACATATCTAAAAGGGGAATAAAGTGAATAAGAAAAAAGTAGCAAGTCAAATACTAGTATTTTTGATATTTTTTGTAATAATTATAATTGCGATTGTAATGCAAAACAATAATATACATACAGAAACTAATAATCCTGAATATGCAAATCTAAACATCAATCAAAATGAATTAAACATATTTTATTTAGATGTGGGACAAGGAGATAGCACTTTTATAACTATAAATGGTTGTAATATGCTAATAGATAGTGGAAATGACCAAGATGGATATTATATTGTGCAATTTTTAAAAGCACAGAATATAGACAAAATAGACTATTTTATACTTACGCATTGTGATGAAGATCACATAGGAGGTGCTTACGAAATATTAGATGAATTACAAATAGGAACTTTATATATGCCAAACAAAGAAAATGATACACAAACTTATGAAAGATTATTAAAGGCAATTAAAAGAAATAATGTAAATGTTAATAAAAATCTAAAAGCATCAAAAGAAACACAATACACAATTGGCAATGCTAGTTGGAAAATTTTAAGTGTTGATGCTAAAAACAATCTTAATGATTCTTCAATAGTAATTGAATTAGAATATGGGAATACTAAATATTTATTTATGGGAGATGCTACAACAAGAGTAGAAGAAATGGTTGAATGGAATAAAGTAGATGTATTAAAAGTAGCACATCATGGCTCTAATAGTAGCACAAGCCAATTATTTTTAGAAAAAGTTAAACCTAAATATGCAATAATTTCAGTTGGAAGAGATAATTCGCATAATCTTCCTGATATAGATATAGTCGAGAGATTGAAAAACAATAATATTAAAATATATAGAACAGATGAAAATAATACAATTTGGATTACTAGTGATGGAACAGAAATTTATATAAATCCTTTAAAATATAATTTAGATGGAACGGGAAGAAAGCAAGCAATATTTTTTGAAAGAAAGTGTTGGTTAGCTTTCTTTTTTAGTGGTTATGAGTATGAGGTAATTCAGATTTTCTAACTACATGATATAATCCATCATCTTGCAATTGAAGTTTGATAAAACCATCATTAACTAAACCTTTTAATTCTTGACTATAAATCACTTCTTTTGGAATATTATATTCTTCATGATTAAAATAACATTGAATATGATTTTTCTCAATTTCATTAATATCAAGTAAAGTATCTTGTGGTAATTTTGATAATCTATAAGTTACATCAGACTTAACTAAGTAATCTCGTAATTCATGTATAAAGTCATCTATGAAAGTGTCTTTTAATTTTGTGCTATGAAGCGATAAATCAAGCTCACGTAATCCATCAGATAAAGAATTTAAAAAATCGTTCATGAATAAAACCTCCTTTTGAAATAAAAATTTTTTTGAATGAAAAGTAAATAGATTATACAATGGATTAACTAAAAAATCAATAAAAATATGAAATTAAAAAAGTGATATTCTCTTTTTTATAAATATGACAGACAGATGTCATATTTATATGTTATAATATTGACAGGAGGAAAATATGCAAGTAAATAATAGATTATTTGAAATAGTATATATACTAATGCAAAAGAGAAAAACCACAGCTAAAGAATTAGCTGATAGGTTTGAGGTATCTACAAGAACAATATATAGAGATATAGAAACATTAAGCACAGCAAACATACCAATTTATGCAAGTAAAGGAAAAGATGGAGGAATAGGACTTTTAGATGAATATGTCCTAAATAAAACAATACTTTCTGAAGAAGAACAAAATCAAATTTTGTTTGCCTTGCAAGGAATGAAAAAAATAAAAGGACAAGATGAAAAATATATTTTGAAAAAGTTAAGTATATTATTTAATAAAAAAATAAATGATTGGATTAAGATTGATTTTTCTAATTGGGGTAATGTACAAGAAGAACGATTTGACATGATTAAATCTGCCATTTTAAATAAGCAACTAGTAGAATTTACTTATTATAATTCTAATGGAGAAGAAAGTAAAAGAATTGTTGAGCCACTACAGATATGGTTTAAAGATAAATCGTGGTATTTAATAAGTTATTGTAGAAACAAAGAAGATTACAGAATATTCAAAATTGCTAGAATAAAAGAAATTAAGATGTTACAAGAACATTTTGAAAGAGAACTACCAAAAGAAGAAGAGAGTGAAAAACATAACTTCAAAATAATAGAACTTGAACTAGAAATAAATAAAGCTATGACTTATAGAGTATATGATGAGTTTGAAAGTAAAGAAATAACGAAAAAACAAGATGGAAACTTTATTATAAAAGTGAAATACCCAGAAAATGAATGGGTATATGGCTATATTTTATCTTTTGGGGAATGTGCAAAAGTTTTAAATCCTTTTTATGCAAAAAACATAATAAAAGATAAGCTACAAAAAACTTTAAAAAATTATTTATAATATGACACACAGTTGTCAAGTTATATGATATATACTTCATTTAAGGAGGAAAAAGTTATGGCTTTTGATTATAAAAAAGAATATAAGGAATTTTATATGCCAAAGAATAAACCTAGCATTATAAAAATTCCTAAAATGAATTATATTGCAGTTAGAGGAAAAGGAAATCCTAATGATGAAAAAGGAGAATACAAACAGACAATAGGTCTTTTATATGCGATTGCTTTTACTATAAAAATGAGTTATAAAGGCTCGCATAAAATAGTTGGTTATTTTGAATATGTAGTTCCACCACTTGAAGGATTTTGGTGGCAAGATGGGATGAAGGATAGCATTGACTATAATAATAAAGACCAAATGAATTTTATATCTATTATTAGATTACCAGACTTTGTAACGAAAGAAGATTTTGAGTGGGCAATTCAGGAAGCTACGAAGAAAAAGAAACAAGACTTTTCAAAAGTGGAATTTTTAACTTATGACGAAGGAAACTGTGTTCAATGTATGCACATAGGATCTTATTATGATGAACCAGCTACAATAAATTTAATGCACGAATATATGATAGAAAATGGATATGAACTAGATATTACAAACAACAGATTTCATCACGAAATTTATTTAAGTGATCCAAGAAGATGTGATGTAAATAAATTAAAAACAGTTGTAAGACATCCAATAAGAAAAAAGGAATAATTATGGAATTTATAGAAGCAAAAACAATACTTCAAGGAGCAACACATGGAGAAGAATGGTTTGGAATTGATTATAATATGAATCTATATAAAGGTTGTTGCCATAAATGTATTTATTGTGATAGTAGAAGTAATTGTTATCAAGTAGAAGATTTTGATAGAGTAAGAGCAAAAAAAGATGAAATAGAAATATTAAATCGAGAATTAAAATCAAAAAGGAAAAAAGGTGTAATTGGAATAGGTGCAATGTCAGATACTTATAATCCTTTTGAAAAACAATATGAAATAACGAGACAAGCATTAGAATTGATTTCATCTTATAATTTTGGGGTGTCAATAGAAACAAAAAGTAATTTAATTGTTAGAGATATAGATATATTTAAGGAAATAAACAAAAAAGCAGATATAATACTTAAATTTACAATTACATCAGCAGATGATAGTTTATCAAGAAAAATAGAATCAGGAGTATGTGTTTCTTCAGAAAGACTAAAAGCAATGAAACAATTATCAAAAGAAGGATTATTTGTTGGAACATTATTGACACCAATTATTCCATTTATAACAGATTCGGAAGATAATATCAGAAATGTAATAAGATTATCTTATGAAAATGGAGCAAAATTTGTATTTTCAATGGGAGGAGTTACTTTACGAGAAAATCAAAGAGAATACTTTTTTGAGCAATTAGATAAAACTTTTCCTAAGTTAAAAGAAAAGTATATTAAGACTTATGGAAATAATTATTTTTGCTATCCATTAAATAAAAATTTAGGAAAAATATTTAAAGAAGAATGTGAAAGGTATGGATTACTTTATAAAATGAGTGATATAGTAAAGGCATATAAAAAAGAAATTAAACAAGAAGAACAATTAGCCTTTATATAGAAAAGAGGATGAATATGAATGAATATATAAATTTAACATTAGAAAACATAGAAAAGGAACATATATGTTGTGCTATTGGTGATCCAAAACATCAAGCAGGTGTGGACAATAAGAAGGAATGGATTAAAAGTAAGTTGAAGGATGGACATGTATTTAGAAAATTAAATGCAAGAGGAAAAATATTTATTGAATATGAGCCAATAGAAACAGCTTGGATTCCTATTAGTGGTAAAAATTATGAATATATTTATTGCTTATGGGTAGCAGGAAGTTTTAAAGGAAAAGGAATTGGAAAAGAATTACTAGAATATGCAATAAATGATTCAAAAGAAAAAGGTAAAAGTGGTATATGTACTTTAGTTTCTAAAAAGAAGAAACCATTTATTGGCGAAAAGAAATTTTTTGAACATTATGGATTTAAGGCAGTAGATAATATTTCCGACTATGAATTATTAGCATTACAATTTGAAGATAGCGAAACACCTAAATTTAATGATAATGCTAGAAGTATGAAGATAGATAGCCAAGATTTTACCATTTATTATAGTAATGAATGTCCTTATGTTGAATATGAAGTAAAAGAATTAATTGAATATGCAAAAGAGAATAATATAACAATTAACTTTATAAAAATAGATTCATTAGAAAAAGCAAAAAATGCACCTTGTATATTCAATAATTGGGCTAATTTCTATAAACGAGAATTTATATCTAATACTATATTAAATGCAAATTCATTTAAAAAGTTAATTAAATAATAAATTATTAAAATA
>CAPNAQ010000060.1 GCA_948663505.1 uncultured Clostridia bacterium
AATATATTTTTTAAATTAATGTTTTTACAATTTAATAAATTTTTTTAAGGAAAGGGTTGGTTAAAATGAAAAAAAGAAAAGTTGTGCTAGTAGGAACAGGATTTGTGGGAATGAGTATGGCATACTCAATATTAAACAAAGGAGGAGTGGACGAATTAATATTAATAGATATAGATAAAGATAAAACAATAGGAGAACAAATGGATTTATCACATGGATTACCATTTGCACCTCAAAAAATGGTTATAAAATCAGGAGATTATGATGAATGTAAAGATGCACAAGTTGTTGTTATTACAGCTGGAATATCACAAAAGCCAGGACAAACAAGATTAGAACTTGCAGAAACTAACACTAAAATAATGAAAAGTATAACACAAAACATAATGGCGAGTAGATTTGATGGAGTAATTGTAGTTGCTAGTAATCCAGTAGATTTAATGACATATGTAGTATCTAAAGTTTCAGGATTACCTAAAAATCAAGTGTTTGGTTCAGGAACAGTATTAGACACAGCAAGATTACGTTATATAATGTCAGATTATCTAAAAATTTCAAGTAAAAATATACATGCATATATAATGGGAGAACATGGAGATTCTTCATTTGTTCCATGGGATAATGTATATATAGGTTGCAAAAATATAAAAGATATATTAAAAGATAATAGTCTAAATAAAGACTTAGAAAAAGTACATCAAGACGTTGTAAATTCTGCATATGAAATAATTAATAAGAAAAAAGCAACATATTATGGAATAGGTATGGCATTAAGTACAATAGTTAAAGCAATATTAGATAATGAAAATTCTATTTTAACTGTTTCAACATATTTAAAAGAAGGTCAATATGGACAAGATGATATTTTTATAGGAGTACCTGCAATAATAAATAATAGCGGTGTTAAAGGTTTGTTAGAACTTCATTTAAATGAAGAGGAACAAACAAAATTGAATAATAGCTGCAAAATAATAAAAGAAATGAGAAAAAATTCTATTGACAAAATTATACAACTATAAAATAAAAACATTGTACAAATGTTGTTTGTATATAGAAAAAAATTCCAAAAACCTGTTGACATACGGAAGAAAGAGTTGTATAATAATAAAGCATGAATAAAGCGATGAGACTGAATGTGGCTACATCATTACGCAAGTAAGGATGTAGGGAACTTCAGTGGAGTATGTCATGGCAAAGACCAGGCGGTAAGATGATGCACACTTATCCCAAAATTATCATGCATAATTTGGGTTTTAATAAATGTTGAATTGAGAACACTAGAGTGCGTTTTAACTTGCCAAGGTTAAGTTAGCCGTATGTATGAAATGAATTGCGGATAACTTATACAATCGAGTAAGAAATAGAACGAGATTGTATACCTATAATAATTTTTTTAAGGAGGGAAAATTACAATGGCAAACACAACAGTAGTAACAAGTGAAAAAATAAGAATAAGACTTAAAGCTTATGATCATGTAGTTTTAGATCAGTCTGCTGAAAAGATAGTAGAAACAGCTAAAAAAACAGGAGCAAAAGTTTCAGGACCTATTCCATTACCAACACAAAAAGAAGTAGTAACAATATTACGTTGTCCTCATAAATACAAAGATTCAAGAGAACAATTTGAAATGAGAACACATAAAAGAGTAATAGACATACTATACCCAACACAAAAAACAGTTGACAGTCTAATGAAATTAGAATTGCCTGCAGGTGTTGAAATCGAAATTAAGCTATAAGTAATAAGAACGAGTGATAAGGAGTTCGAATGTTACTTAGAACTTATGTAACTGAACGACAGTGAAGTTGCAAACATTAAACTGACATTCTAAAATATAATTTAGAAATTTCAGCAAAACCAAGCTGTCATAATAAATGCCAGCCAATAGTTAGGAGGAAAATAAAAAATGAAAAAAGGAATAATCGGAAGAAAAGTTGGAATGACACAAATATTTGACGAAAAGGGAAGTGTGATTCCAGTAACAGTTATAGAAGCTGGACCATGTGTAGTAGCACAAGTAAAAACAGTAGAAACAGAAGGATATAATGCAATACAATTAGGATTTGGGGAAGTTAAAGAAAAACATATAAACAAACCAGAAAAAGGACATTTTGCAAAAGCAGGTCTTGAAGCTAAAAAACACTTAAGAGAATTTAGATTAGAATCAATTGAAGGTGTAAAAGTTGGAGACCAAATAAAAGCAGATATATTTGAAACTGGAGAAAAAGTAGATGTTCAGGGAATATCAAAAGGAAAAGGATTCCAAGGTGTTATTAAAAGACATGGACAACACAGAGGACCAATGGGACATGGATCAATGTATCACAGAAGACCAGGATCAATGGGACCTACATCAACACCAGGAAGAGTATTTAAAGGTAAAAAACTTCCTGGACATATGGGAAAAGTTACAATTACAATACAAAATTTAGATGTTGTAAAAGTAGACATGGATAAAAATGTAATATTATTAAAAGGTAGTGTTCCAGGAGCAAAAGGAGCTATCTTAAAAATAAAATCAGCTGTAAAGGCTACTAAATAGAAGGAAGGAGGAAATACAAAATGCCAAAAATAGATGTATATGATATAAAAGGTAAAAAAGTAAGTGATGTTGAATTAGCTGAAAATATATTTGGAATCGAACCAAATGAAAATATAGTACATAGTGTTTTAGTAAACTATTTAGCTAATCAAAGACAAGGTACACAAAGTACAAAAACAAGAGCTGAAGTACGTGGTGGTGGAAAAAAACCATGGAGACAAAAAGGAACAGGTAGAGCAAGACAGGGAAGTATAAGAGCACCACAATGGATAAAAGGTGGTATAGCATTAGGACCAAAACCTCGTTCATATAAATATGCTGTTAATAAAAAAGAAAGAAGATTAGCAATAAAATCATTGTTAAGTTCTAAAGTGTTAGAAAAACAATTAACAGTTGTAGATAAATTAGAATTATCAGAAATCAAAACAAAAACAATGGTAAAAGCATTAACAGATTTGAAAGTTGAAGGAAAAACATTAATCATTTTAGCAGAAAAAAATCAAAATGTTTTTATGTCAGCAAGAAACATTGAAGGAGTTAAAACAATTTTATTAAATAACATAAATGTATTTGATTTATTAAAATATAATAACTTAGTTTTACCTCTAGAAACTGTTAAGAAAATAGAGGAGGTGTATGCATAATGAAACCAGAAGAAATTATTATTGCACCAGTTGTTACTGAAAAAAGTAATGATCAATTACAAGAAGGAAAATATACTTTTAGAGTAAATAAAAAAGCTACAAAAGTTGAAATAGCTAAAGCTGTTGAAAAACTTTTTGAAGTTAGAGTATTAAAAGTAAATACGATGACAGTAAAGGGAAAAACAAAAAGAGTAGGATACCATGTAGGTAAAACTTCAGATTGGAAAAAAGCTATAGTTACTATAGATACAAATCCAGCAGAAGCTTCTTACTTATCTAAAGGTGGAAAAGAAACTAAAGCTACTAAGAAATTTAAAGATAGTATTGATGAGTTTATGGGAGCATAGTAATAAATCGATTAAAAGCAACAATCTGCACATTTTTAATATTTATTTCAAACTTTAGCATACACACATATAGACTCAGCTTGATATAAATATGAAAAATGCATATCTTATTACTTTTAATCAATTTAAAGAATTAGTAGTTAATTAAAAAATAAAATATCGAGAAATAACTCGGAAAATAAAGAATATCTGCCATGCGGAGCAGGAAAAAATCCGTAAATAAGTAGAGTAGAAAAACGAGCAAAAGCAGGCAGTACTAGGAAAACGAGCAAATATTGATGAGGCTATACATTTGTATGCTGAAGAAATATTTGTGAAGTTTGACAACGTAATATGAACGTTTTAATCGTTTTGAGAGGAGAATAGTAATGAAACACTTTAAAGCATATACCCCATCAAGAAGAAACATGACAGTTTCAGACTTTGCAGAAATAACAAAGAAAACACCAGAAAAAACATTATTAGCTAAAAAGAAAGAAAAAGCAGGAAGAAACTGTTATGGTAGAATAACAGTAAGACATCAAGGTGGAGGAAACAGACAAAAATATAGAATAATAGATTTTAAAAGAAGAAAAGATAATGTAGAAGCAACAGTTATTGGAATAGAATATGATCCAAACAGAAGTGCAAATATAGCATTAATCCAATATGAAGATGGAGAAAAAGCATATATATTAGCACCACAAGGATTAACAGATGGAAATAAAGTAATATCAGGAGAAAATGTTGATATAAAAACAGGAAATAGCATGCCAATAAACAGCATTCCAGTAGGAACATTAATTCATAATATAGAATTAAATCCAGGTCAAGGTGGAAAATTAGTTAGAACAGCTGGGCAAAGTGCACAATTAATGGCTAAAGAAGGAAAATATGCAACATTAAGATTACCATCAGGAGAAATGAGAAAAGTATTAGCTAACTGTAGGGCTACAATAGGAGTTATAGGAAATTCAGACCATGAAAATGTTAAAATTGGTAAAGCAGGTAGAAAACGTCATATGGGATGGAGACCAGAAGTTAGAGGATCAGTAATGAACCCAGTAGATCACCCACATGGTGGTGGTGAAGGTAGAGCTCCAGTAGGACACGCAGGACCAATGACACCTTGGGGTAAACCAGCACTTGGATATAAAACAAGAAATAAAAAGAAAAAATCTAATAAGCTTATTGTTAAGAGAAGAAAATAAAAAAGATTACTATTACAAAGAAGGGAGGGCATTAGAATATGTCTAGATCAAGCAAGAAAAAGCCATTTGTACAAGAAAAATTATTACAGAGAATAGAAAAAATGAATGAAACAGGAGAGAAAGAAGTACTAAAAACATGGTCAAGAGCATCAACAATATATCCACAGATGGTAGGACACACAATAGCAATACATGATGGAAGAAAACATGTTCCAATATACATAACAGAAGAAATGATTGGTCACAAATTAGGTGAATTTGTTCCAACAAGAACATTTAAAGGTCATGCAGGAGATAAAAAGACAAACGTTAAATAATAAAATACAGAGGTGGGAGGTTGGAAGTCAGAAGTCAGATTCGCTGGCATCTATTTCGCTGACATCTATTAAAGGAGGTAAGAAAAGTGGAAGAAACAATGACAAGAGAAGCTAAAGCAACACTTAAATTTGCAAGAATATCTGCTAGAAAAGTAAAAATAGTAGCAGACTTAATAAAAGGCAAAGATGTAGATGAAGCTATTTCAATAGTTAAATTTACACCAAAAGCATCTTCAGAAATAATAGAAAAGTTATTAAAATCAGCAATTGCAAATGCTGAAAATAATCATGATATGAAACATGAAAGTTTATATGTTGCTGAAATATTTGCAAATCAAGGACCAACATTAAAAAGAATAAGACCAGCTGCAAAAGGATCAGCAGTAAGAATAAGAAAAAGAACAAGTCATATAACAATAGTTTTAAAGGAAAGAGAATAATAAGAAGGAGGCATAATTAAACAATGGGTCAAAAAGTACATCCAACAGGAGCAAGAGTTGGAATAATAAGAGATTGGAACTCTAAATGGTATGCTAATTCTAACAATTTTGCAGATTATTTAGTAGAAGATCAAAAAATTCGTAAATTTTTAAAGAAAAAATTATATGCTGCTGGAATTTCTAAAATAGAAATTGAAAGAACAGCAAAATTAGTAAAAATTAATTTATATACTGCTAAACCAGGAATTGTAATAGGTAAAGGTGGAGCAGGAGCAGAAACAATAAAAGCAGATGTTGCCAAATTAATAGGGAAAGATGTAAATTTAAATATAGTAGAAGTTAAAAATATTGATACTGACGCACAATTAGTTGCAGAAAATATCGCAGGTCAATTAGAAAGAAGAATTTCATTCAGAAGAGCTATGAAACAATGTATGCAAAAAGCTACTAAAGCAGGAGCTTTAGGTATAAAAACAGCTGTATCAGGAAGATTAGGTGGAGCTGACATGGCTAGAACTGAATTCTATAAAGAAGGAAATATTCCATTACAAACTTTAAGAGCTGATATAGACTATGGTTTTGCAGAAGCTGATACAACATATGGAAAAATCGGTGTAAAAGTTTGGATATATAAAGGAGAAGTTCTTCCAAGTAAAAATGTGGAAGGGGGAGACCAATAATGCCATTAATGCCAAAAAGAACAAAACATAGAAAAGTACAAAAAGGTAGAATGAGAGGAAAAGCAACAAGAGGAAACAAAGTTACTGATGGAGAATATGGAATACAAGCTGTAACAGCAGGATTAATTACAAGTAATCAAATTGAAGCAGCCAGAATTGCTATGACTCGTTATATTAAAAGAGGTGGAAAAGTTTGGATAAAAATATTCCCAGACAAACCAATAACATCTAAGCCAATCGGTACTCGTATGGGTAAAGGAAAAGGAGCTCCAGAATATTGGGTAGCTGTTGTAAAACCAGGAAGAGTAATGTTTGAAATTGCTGGTGTATCAGAAGAAATAGCTAAAGAAGCCTTGAGACTTGCTATGAATAAACTACCTAACAAAACAAAATTTGTAGTAAGAGAAACTGAAAAGGTAGGTGAAAATGATGAAGATAAATAAAATAAGAGAAATGTCTTCACCAGATTTAGAGAAAGAATTAGGTGAACTAAAAACAGAATTATTCAAATTAAAATTTAGTTTAGCTACAAATGGATTAGAAAATACTAGTAAAATAAAAGAAGTCAGAAGAGATATAGCTAAAATAAATACAGTATTAACAGAAAGAAAAATAGCAGAAGCAAAAGCATAAAAAGGAAAAAATAGAAAAAATTTGGATGACGATGAGCAAAACAAAGTGAAGCGAAGGGAGGATATATATACATGGAAGAAAGAAATCTTCGAAAAACAATGACAGGAACTGTAATATCAGACAAAATGGATAAAACAATAGTAGTAGCAGTTGAAAAAAGTATTAGTCATAAAGTATATGGAAAAACAGTAAAAAGAACATATAAATTAAAAGCACATGATGAAAAAAATGAATGTCATGAAGGAGACAAAGTTGAAGTTATGGAAACAAGACCACTTTCTAAAGATAAAAGATGGAGAGTAGTTAAAGTTCTTGAAAAAGCAATTGTAAAATAATTAGTAAATAATGAAAAAAGTGAATGGAGGGAACGAGAGTGATACAACAACAAACAAGGTTAAAAGTAGCAGACAATACAGGAGCAAAAGAAATCATGTGTATCAGATGTTTAGGAGGATCATACAGAAAAACATCTAATATAGGAGATATAATAGTAGCTTCAGTTAAATCAGCAACACCTGGAGGCGTTGTGAAAAAAGGTGATGTTGTAAAAGCTGTTATAGTAAGATCTAAAAAAGGGTTAAGAAGACAAGATGGATCATATATAAGATTTGATGAAAATGCAGCAGTAATAATAAAAGAAGATGGAACACCAAAAGGAACACGTATATTTGGACCAGTTGCAAGAGAGTTAAGAGAAAAAGATTATATGAAAATTTTATCTCTAGCACCAGAAGTTCTTTAAGCTCTTAACAAAAATGTTTATTAAATAGTCTAGTATTAGGGAATAAATATGCAGAAATGTAAAGCATTTCTGTAAACATTAATTAATAAAAAAACATCAAATATTGAGATACATAAAATTAATAAATTAAAGATAATATACTTAGAAATTGTTAGAGAGTATAGCGTTAGACTATACTACTAACATTACAAATTATTAATTATAGTTGTAAAAATTATAACTATTTAAAAAATAAAGTATAATTAAAGTATAATCAATATATGGAAAAGCCAAATAAAGACATGATTGAAACAAAGAGAAGGGAGGAAAAATTCTCATGAGAATAAAAAAAGGAGACACTGTACAAATTTTATCAGGAAATGATAAAGGAAAAACAGGAGAAGTATTAGAAGTAATACCAAAAGAAGATAAAATAATTGTAAAAGGAATAAATATTAGAAAAAAGCATGTAAAACCTAGAAAACAAGGAGAAGAAGGCGGAATAATATCAATAGAATCTTCTATACCAAGTGCAAAAGCAAATGTAGTATGTTCAAAATGTGGAAAAGCTACAAGAATTGCATATAGTGAAGAAAAAGGTGAAAAAGTACGTACATGCAAAAAATGTGGTGCAAAAATAAAATAGAACGAAATGAAGGGAGGAAAGATATATAATGGAGAAATTAAGAGAACACTATGAAAAAGAAGTAAAACCCGCATTAATGAAAAAATTCAATTATAAATCTGTTATGCAGGTTCCAAAACTTGAAAAAATAGTTATAAATATAGGATTAGGGGATACAAAAGAAAACCCTAAAGCATTAGAAAATGCAATGAATGATTTAAGTCAAATTACAGGACAAAAGCCAATAATAACAAAAGCAAGAAAATCAATAGCAGCATTTAAATTAAGAGAAGGTGCAAATATAGGATGTAAAGTAACATTAAGATCAGATAAAATGTATGATTTTGCATATAAATTATTTAATGTTGCATTACCAAGAGTTAGAGATTTTAGAGGAGTTTCAGGAAACTCATTTGATGGAAGAGGAAACTATTCAATGGGAATAAAAGAACAATTAATATTTCCAGAAATCGAATATGATAAAGTAGACAAATTAAGAGGAATGGATATAATATTCGTAACAACTGCAAAATCAGATGAAGAAGCTAAAGAGTTATTAAAATTAATGGGAATGCCAATAAAATAAAAATAAAACATTGAAAAGAAGTCAAGGAAGGAGAAAATAGAATGGCTAAAAAATCAATGAAAATAAAACAAGCTAGACCACAAAAATATAGTACTAGAGAATATAACAGATGTAAACTATGTGGAAGACCACACGCATATATAAGAAAATATGGGATTTGCCGTGTATGTTTTAGAGAGTTAGCACATAAGGGAGAGATTCCAGGTGTGAAGAAGGCTAGCTGGTAAAAATTTCAATGAAATCACTTATCCTGCACATTTTTACAATTCATAAAAAACTTCGGTGTACAAAGTATACCTCAGATTTTTATTTTTTGAAAAAATGCACATTATAAGCAATTTCATTAAAATTGAGTTCAGTAATGTACAAAAAAGATAAATACATATAAATAAAGTAATATAGGAAGGAATTTAAATGAAGTTCTTGTTTGATATTTAATATCTAACGCCAAACTTCAAAAATCTAACTTCCGAATAAGAAAAGGAGGAATGAAAGTTGAATACTACAGATCCAATCTCAGATATGTTGACAAGAATTAGAAATGCAAATACATCAAAACACAAAATAGTTGATATACCTGCATCAAAAATGAAAATAGGAATTGCTGAAATATTATTTAAAGAAGGATATATTAAAGCATTTGAAGAAATAAAAAATGAAAATCAAGGTACAATTAGAGTTACTCTAAAATATGACGAAAAAGGAAATAGAGTAATTGATGGGCTAAAAAGAATTAGTAAACCAGGGTTAAGAGTATATGCAGCTTGTGAAGATTTACCAAAAGTATTAAATGGATTAGGAATAGCAATAATTTCTACATCAAAAGGATTAAAAACAGATAAAGAAGCAAGACAATTAGGAGTAGGTGGAGAAGTTTTAGCTTATATTTGGTAAAATTTAGCATACAAAATTAAGATAGTTATTTGAGTGAAGTGAGTTACAGATATTTTATGCAAAATTTATGAAACAAATTCTGTACATATTAACTATATTAATTTTGGATGATAATAAATAAAGCGAAGCGGAAAGAAGGGAAAATAAGGAAATGTCAAGAATAGGAAACAAACCAATTACAGTACCATCAGAAGTCAAAGTAACAATTGATGGGCAAAAAGTTACTGTAACAGGGCCAAAAGGAACATTAGAAAGAGAAATACACAAAAATATTTCATTAGAAATGAATGATAATATAATAAAAGTTACAAGAAAAGATAATGAACCTAAAAATAGAAGTTTACATGGTTTAACAAGATCTCTAATAAATAATATGATAATTGGTGTAACAAGTGAATACACAAAAGAATTACAAATAAATGGTGTTGGATATAGGGTTGCAAAACAAGGAACAGACTTGAATATGTCATTAGGATTTTCACATCCAGTTATTTTTGAAGCACCTAAAGGAATTTCTTTTGATGTACCAAATCCAAATACAATTATTGTTAGAGGTATTGATAAAGAATTGGTTGGTCAAACTGCAGCTGATGTAAGATCTAAGAGACCACCAGAAGTGTATAGAGGCAAAGGAATTAAATATGCTGATGAAGTTATTAGACGTAAAGAAGGTAAAACAGGTAAATAATTTTAAATGAAAGAAATCATATGCACATTTGAAAATTAAGATAGCTGTTTGAACGAAGTGATTTACAGATATCTTATGCAGAATTTATGAAGTAAATTCTGTAAACATTGTTTAGATGACGATGAACGGAGCGAAGCGAA
>CAPNAQ010000061.1 GCA_948663505.1 uncultured Clostridia bacterium
CAAATAATATCAATTAAAAAACACATTAAATTTTTTATAAATTTAATGTGTTTTTTATATATAAAATCTTAATAATTTTTATTTCCTATCTTTATTTTACTTCTCTACATTTTACAACCACTCTTTGTGAACTATCATCAGTACACGTTATAAGTGTTATTTCTTTTTTACCTCCAGTTTTTTGAGTCGTACAAGATGTATCTTTTGGATGAACAGTATATTTATCATAAACAGCATATGTAATTGTTCTTTTTGATAAATCCGTAATTTCTATAGTATCACCAACAACTAATGTTGGAACTTTACTAAAAAATCTTTGATTTCTATAATTATGTCCAACTATACAAAAATTTCCAACCTCGTTTGGTTCAGCACCCCAATATCTACAAGGTGAATGTTTCAACAAATCGTCTATTTCTTCAGTTGTTCCTGTTACTCCATGTAATATTGAATAATTTACATTTATTTTTGGTATATTTATACTTGCTATAATTCTATATTGATATCCATTTTGAGTTGTTCTTATTTCTGCTTGCTTATTTATCTTAGCAATATCAGGCTCTGTTATATCTTTAACAATTGTAGTATTTTTTCCATCATCATTTAGTACTACCATCAATATATCATCTTTGGCTATGGTTGTGTCTTCTTCTGTTGATGATAATAATTGATTTAAATCTGCTAATATTTCTTGTGATGTTTCTTCACTCTTATTTCTATCATATTCAGCATAAATATAAAAAGATGTTAATATACATACTAAAAATAAAGATATAATAAATTCAAATTTATATAATTTCTTTTTCTTTCTCAACTCTGGAGTTACATATAATTTTTCTGTTACTAATATTTGATTCATTGTATTCTCCCTTCGCCTTAATTATTATAACTCAATTGATTTTTATGTTTACTCACCTTTATATTATAACATATATTTAAGATTTTTTAAATATCTTTTTGCAAATTATCTGAAATTTTTGAAAATTCTTCTAAACTTAATTCTTCTGGTCTAATATTTTCTTCTAATTTTAAATTATTTAAAATCTCTATGCCTTTATTTTTATCTTGAAATATTTTATTATTTGTTAATGAATTTAATAATGTTTTTCTTTTTTGCATAAATGCGCTTTTTATAATTTTGAACATTTTTTCTTTATCTTTTGGGAAAACTGGTGCTTCTTTTCTAACTTTTAGCTTTATAACTTTTGATGTAACTTCAGGTTCTGGTATGAAAGAATCTTTAGGCACTTCTAATATTGATTCTGATATAGCATAATAGAATACAGAATATGTTATTGCTCCTGTATTTTTCTCTCCTGGTATTGCTATTAATCTATCTGCAACTTCTTTTTGTATCATTACTGTTATACTCTCTAAATCTAATTCTTCTTCTAATAATTTCATTATTATTGGCGTTGTTATATAATATGGTAAATTAGCAACTATTTTTGCACTTTTTATCTTTCCACTATCTTTTTCATTTTTTATTATGTTTTTTAAGTCTACTTTTAATACATCATCATTTATAATTTCGAAATTGTTATATAATGAAAATCTATCTTTTAGTATATTTACCATTCTTTCATCTAATTCAATGCAAATTACTTTATTTGCTTTTTCTAATAATTTTGCTGTTAATGTTCCTAATCCTGGTCCAATTTCTATTACTAAATCTTCTTTATTTATATCGCTACTTTCTATTATTTTCTCCACAACATTTTCACTTATTAGAAAATTTTGTCCTAGTTTCTTGTTGGCTTTTATGTTGTATTTTTTCATTATAAATTTTGTTTCTTCATTAAGATTTTCCAATTTTTTACCATTCTCCTTTTGATGTTTTTTTATATGTATATTTTAATTTATCTTTTAAAACGTTTTTTACTTAAGTTTTTTTATTTCTTCAATAAGCAATCCTGTAACTTCTTTTATTACTTCTATATCAATATCTTCATTTTTCATTTTCTTTGCAATTTCCCTTTTTTCTTTTATTCTTCCTTCTTTCAATCCTTTATCTAATCCTTCTTTTAGTCCTTTATCATATCCTGCTCCTTCAATCGCTTTTTGATCCATTATATATTTTTCTCTTAATTCTGCTAAATACCTTTCATGTTCATCTTGACTTATATCCTGTAATACTTTTCTTGCTTTTACTATTTCTTTGTTCTCTTCTTTCAAATCAATTTCCTCTGGACTTTCTATAAATTTTATCCATGAGTTCAATTTAGTATTATTTATACATTCTTTATATTTCTTGAACTTTGGTAATTCAATTATATAAATTTCCATTACTTCTGTCAACACAATTTTTTGATATTCCTCTTCTCTTATGTTCCATTTCGTTATATATTTTTTTATTTCATTTAACCCTTGTAATTCATAGTCAGCTATTAATATTACTATTGATTTTTCCAATCCTGTATAATCTTGACCTTCCTTAACACTTGTATCATACATCTTACTCCAATAAAATAATAATCTTTTTTCTATATTCCTTTTATTTATTACTTGCATTTCTATGTCGCAATTAATATTATTGTCTATTTTTGCTTTTATATCTAATATTCCTATTTTATCATCTAGCATATCTTTCTCTAATATTGGATTATTATCCAGTTTTAAGTCTTTTACTTCTTTTTCAATTATAGCACTTATTAATCCTGCAGTAATTCCTTCATTTCCTATATATCCAAATATTCTTTTAAATACATAATCTAGTTTTGGATTTAATAATTTTTTTATAATACACTCCTCCTTCCTATTTAAATATTTTATATTAATTTTTATACCTAAATAATTTGTTTTATATGGTTAATATAAAACTTCCCATTTTTTAATAAAACCTCAATAATATCAAATCTAACAAAAGCATCTGTTAAATGAAATTTAAATAAAAAATACTTTGCAGACTTACAAATATGATTTATCTTAATGCCATTTACAGCCTCTGAAGGATTTCCAAATATATTATTAGTTCTAGTTTTTACTTCAACAAAAACAATTTCTGAATTATTCTCATCTTTTGCAATTATATCAATTTCACCTTGTTTGTAATAAAAATTTCTATGTAAAATCTTATAACCTTTTGTCTCTAAAAATGAAACTGCAATCTGTTCCCCAAAATTACCTAAATCTTTTTTCTGTTTAATTCTCATTTTAATCTAAAATTCTTTCCAGGAAGTGATACAACTAAATCTTCTAGTTCCATTAACATTAATTTAGAACTTATATCTTTTATATTTGCATTTAATAATAAAGTAATTTCTTCAATATTAATACATTGATTATTTTCAATCAAATTATAGATATCTTCAAATTGTTTATCTATTTGTCTTTCATTAACTTTTATATTATTTATAGCTTTATCATCATTTACCTTTTTTGTTTCTATTTTGTTTTTTCTATTTTTGTTATCATTTGAAACTTTATATCCACAATTTATATTCTTGTTTTCAGAAATTATTTTCTTAAAATCAAATGCTTCAAACTTATTAATAATATCTTCAACATCTGTAACAAGATTAGCTCCATTTTTTATTAATTTATTAGGAATAATTCCTTTATTATTCTCTAAACTTGATGGTATACAAAAAATTTCCTTTCCCTGTTCTTTTGCCAGTCTTGCAGTAACACTTGTACCACTTACTATACCTCCTTCTACAACTAATATTCCTATTGAAAGACCACTTACAATCCTATTTCTTTCTAAAAATTTCTTTGAATCTGCTTCTACATCATCTTCATATTCAGTAATAATAAGCCCATTCTTTTTTAAGATTTCATTATACAAATCCACATTTTGCTTTGGGTATATATTATTTAAACCACTTGGTAAAACAGCAATTGTCTCACCTCCAACTTCTAAAGCACCTTTATGTGCAAAACTATCAATACCAATTGCCATACCACTAATAATTGTTATTCCATATTCACATAGATCTTTTGAAAACTTAATTGCCATTCTTCTACCATAATCTGAACATGACCTTGAACCAATTATAGCAATACCTATTTTTTGTAATAATGTAATATTGCCTTTACAATATAAGCAATTTGGTGGATCTTTAATTTTCCTTAATTGTGGTGGAAATTCTTCATCTTCTAAACTAACCCTCATTAAAATTCATCTCCATATTTTTTACAAAACAAATTAAGCATAATAATATTAATCTGAAAAAACGAGTTTGACAGTGAGTTGTTATTTACTTCAACCTTTTATAGTGTGTATCTAAAATATGAATATTTAGTATCTTAAACGCCTTGGAAAACGGAGTTTTTGAAGATTCATATTATTTATGCTTATATATTTATTATTATATAAATTATTAAAACTTATCCCCATACTTTCTATCTAAGCCTCTATACTGAATAGCCTCAGCAAGATGATTTTTCTCTATAAAATAACTTTCATCCAAATCAGCAATAGTCCTAGCAACCTTTAAAATTCTAGTATAAGCCCTACCACTTAGTCCCAGCTTTTCGAATGCCATTTCTAGCAACTTTTTACAATTACTATTTAAAACACAAAACTCATCAATCAATTTAGGAGTTAATTCTGCATTAGAAAAAATATTAAAATTTTTATATCTTTTTTGTTGAATCATTCTTGCATTATTAACTCTAATTTTAATTTCTTCTGAAGATTCTTCTTTTTTAGAACAATTTAAGTTTTGATATTTTACTGCTTTAACTTCAACATGTAAATCAATTCTATCTAACAAAGGACCACTAATTTTGCTCAAATATTTCTCAATCATTAGTCTTGAACAAGTACAATTTTTTTCGGTACTTCCAAAATATCCACAAGGACAAGGATTCATACTTGCTATTAGCATAAAATTTGATGGATAAGTTACTTTAGAATACAACCTAGAAATTGTAACAAATCTATCCTCTAAAGGTCCTCTTAAAACTTCTAAAGTATTTCTATTAAATTCAGTTAATTCATCTAAAAACAAAACTCCATTATGAGCTAAACTAATTTCTCCTGGTTTAGGATTCTTACCTCCTCCAATTATTGATATTGGTGAAATTGTATTATGTGGACTTCTAAAAGGCCTTTTTGTTATTATTCCAACTTTACTATTTAGCATTCCAGATATACTATGAATTTTAGTAACCTCTAATGATTCTTCAAAAGTCAAATCAGGCAAAATTGATGGAACTCTCCTAGCTAGCATTGTTTTGCCACTTCCTGGACTTCCAATAAGAAGGCAATTATGATTTCCTGCAGCAGAAATCTCTAAAGCTCTTTTTACATTTTCCTGACCTTTCACATCTGAGAAATCTAGCAACTCTTTATTATTTTGAATAAATATATTTTTCATATCTAAATTAACTTTTGAAATTTGTATATTTCCGTTTAAATAATCAATTAATTCTTCTAAATTATTTACTCCAACAATATCCAAACTTGTTACAACAGCTGCTTCTCTTTCATTAGACTTTGGTAATACGACTCTTTTTATTCCCAAATTTTGTGCCTCTATACACATTGGCAGAACTCCATTAATATGATTTATCTTTCCATCTAATGATAGCTCACCAATAAATATTGTATTTTCAATATTTTTAGTATTAACAATTTCTAAATTAGCCAAAATTCCTACAGCTATTGGCAAATCATAGCTTGTCCCTTCTTTTCTTGTATCTGCTGGTGCTAAATTAATTAATATTTTTCTACTTGGAAATTCTATCATAGAATTCTTTATTGCTGATTTTATTCTTTCTTTTGACTCTTTTACGCTCATGTCAGGCAATCCTACAATTTCAAATGCTGGAATTCCTCCTGTTATATCAGTTTGTACTTCTATAAGATTTCCCTCTAGTCCTGTTAATGCAATTGTTTTTATATTTATCATAAAATTTACCTCCTTTTTATTTTTTATAGTAATTAATTTTTAAGCAATTTTAATATTTTTATTGATTTTTAAACACGTTTAATATAAAATGTAACAAAGAAATTACAAAAGAGTGGTGAATATATTGAACAATTCAAAAAAAAGAAAAAACTATAAAAAATCAACAAAACCAAATAACAAAATACACAAATTCATAGGAATACCCCAAATAGACAAAAAGAAAATAATAACATTGTTAAAATGAATTCTAATTTTGAATCTCAAAATTTTATACATACAAGAAAGATAAAAAATATATTTATTATTGTTATTATAATATTTGTATTATTATTGTGTAGACTAGGTTATCTTCAATTTGTTCAAGGCTCATACTTAAAAGAATTGGCATATAATCAACAAACAATTAATCAAATAATAAGTCCAAAAAGAGGATCTATATATGATTCCACAGGCAAAGTTTTGGCAACAAGTGCTTCTGTTGATACTATAACAATTAACCCTGCAAGAATAAAAAGTAAAGATAATGATAAAGCCAAAACAGCAGAACTAAAAGAAACTATAGCAAAAGCACTATCTGACATCTTTGAGCTTAATTATGAAGAAACTATAAATAAAATAAATAGTACATCACAAGTTGAAACAATAGCCAAAAAAGTAGAAAAAGAAAAAGTTGATAAATTAAAAGCTTGGATGAAAGAAAATAAAATAACTGTAGGTATAAATATTGATGAGGATACAAAAAGATATTATCCACATAATAATGTTTTATCTCATGTTATTGGATCTTGTGGAAATGATAATCAAGGTCTAGCTGGTCTTGAAAATGAATGGGATGAAGTTCTTTCAGGAACACCTGGTAAAATTGTTAGTTCTAAAAGTGCAAGTCAAGAAGAAATACCAAATGCAGAAGAAACATATATAGCAGCTGAAAATGGTAGTGATTTAACTCTCACAATAGATCTTAATATACAAAAAATTGTTGAAAAATACTTGCAACAAGCTGTTGATAATAATTCTTGTGAAAATGGTGGTAGCTGTATTGTAATGAACCCTAAAAATGGCGATATTTTAGCAATGGCTACATATCCAAATTATGATTTAAATAATGCTTTTACACCAAATGCATATGTTGCAAAAACTTACGATCAATTAGACGTAGAAGGTAAAAATGAAGCAATTTATAGAATGTGGTCTAATAAATCTATATCAGAATTATATGAACCTGGTTCTGTATTTAAGATTATTACTTCTGCAATTGCACTTGAAGAAAATATAACTGGTACAGATGTTAATAATGATTTTTATTGTGGTGGTTCTGAAAATGTTACAGGAATTACTGTAAATTGTTGGGCTGACCTTCCACATTATCATCAAACATTAAAACAAGCCTTACAAAATTCTTGCAACCCTGCTTTTATACAACTTGGTAATAGAATTGGAACTCAAACTTTATATAAATATTATAAAGCTTTTGGTTTCTTTAATACAACTGGTATAGATTTACCAGGTGAAGCAAATTCAATGTTTATTTCTGAAAGTGAGGTAAAACCAATTGAAAGAGCTACAATGTCTTTTGGACAACGTTTTAGCATAACACCTCTAAAAATGATTACAGCTGTTTCTGCAGTAGTTAATGATGGAATTTTAATGAAACCAAGAATTGTAAAATCTATTACAAATACAGATACAGGAGTTATAACTACAGTTGATACAGAAAAAGTTAGACAAGTTATATCTACTGAAACATCTTCTAAAATGAAATCTATGATGCAATCTGTTGTTGAATATGGTTCTGGATGGAGAGGTAGTGTAACTGGATACACAGTAGGTGGTAAAACTGGTACTTCTGAACCTATTACTGGTAGAGAAGAAATTGATGGATATGTTGCGTCTTTTATTGCCATATCTCCTGTTGAGGATACTCAAGTTGTTTTATTACTTACATTATACAATCCTCCAAAAGATAACCATAATGGTGGTACATTAGCTGCTCCTGTAGTATCTCAAATGTTAACTGAAATTTTACCTTATTTAGGAATACCTTCTAAAACAGATGAAGCTGATAATGAAAATTTAAAAACAGTAATAGATGTGAGAAATAAAACTATTACTGAAGCAGAGAAAAAGCTTAAAGAAGCTGGATTTACTGTAATAGCTAATACAACTAATGATAAAAATTCAACTGTTGTTGTTGACCAAGTTCCAAAACCTGGTGCATTACTAACAGAAAACTCTATTGTGATGTTATATGATCAAACAACTAGAACTTCAACAACTGTACCAGATTTAACAGGTAAAAGTGCTTATCAAGCTACAAGTGACTTAAAAACTTTAAATTTAAATATTAAAATTGAAGGAACTGGTACTGTAGTATCACAAGATCCTCCAAAAGGATCTCAAGTTGATGAAGGTTCTGTTATAAAAGTCACACTAAAACAAGCAAGTAATGGACATAATTAATATTTTATAATATTAGAAATTGGAAGTTAGAAATTTGTGTACAATATATTTTATATAATAGAAAGTTGCATGACTTTCCTATTATATAAAAATATTTCTAACTTCTAATTTATTTAGCTTCTGTATTTTTGTATAAAAATCATTAACTGTAATATTCTATTCCATCTTCTCTGTTTCCCAATATTTTTCCAATAAAACATCTAACTTTTTTATACTCTGATTTTCATTTAAAATATTTTCTAGAGTAGTTTCATTACATCCTTTCAAATAAGAAACCCATTGTTCTTTTCGAGTAAGAGCTTTATTATTGCAATAAAATTTAGGTAATTCTATTACTTGCATTTCTAATTCTTCTAAACACACATCACCTTCATCTGATTTAACTTTTATAATTTTGTCATATTTTAATGAATTGAAATATACAAAATCAAGAATATTTATTGTTGCAGTTCTAGCAAATTCCCTTTTATCATCATATTCTACTTGATTTAAGTGAATTTGAGAATAGTATAACAACATTTTAGTTTGTATATAATATAATCCATCAATAAATTGTATTCCTACATTTATTTCTTCTTCATCTTCTGTTTTTAATCTCACATCTGCTATTCCAAAGTTTTCTTCTTTTGGCAAATATAATTCTCTTTTGCTTAAATATGGATTTAACCTTATTTCTTTGATTTCTATGTTTAAAATTGATTCAATAAAATCTTTTAATATATCTATATTTTCTTTAGTATTTAAAATTTTTCGTAATACATAATTACTTTTTGATACAAACTTTCTGTTCGTTAAAATTACCTCCTATTAAAATTTAATTACTTTTTGGATATTTTAATATCGATATAAAAACTTGATAAAATTTACTTTGATTAAAAATATGTCTAAATTATAACTTGTGTTTTTTCCATTGTCAATACTTTATTATTCTTTTAGGGAAAAAAATTATCGCAAAATTCGACTAATTTCGATTTTTGCGATATTCCCTCTAATTAGTTGCAATATAATAGCCTACTCCTCTTTTTGTAATTAAAATTTTAGGAGCTGAAGTATCTTCTTCTATTTTTTCTCTAATTCTTCTAACAGTAACATCAACAGTTCTAATATCACCATAATACTCATATCCCCATACCTTTTCAAGTAAAATCTCTCTTGTAACAACTTGTCCAGGTTGTGTTGCTAAAAATTTTAAAACTTCAAATTCTCTTAAAGTTAAATCCATTATTTTGCCTTTAACCTTAACTTCAAATCTATCTAAATCTAATTCCAAATCATTTACTCTAATTATATTTTCTTCTTTAACTTGAATATCTTTATTAGATGATATTTCATCTTTTTTTACGCTTGTCATTTCATTTTTTCTTAAATTTGCTTTTACTCTTGCCATTAACTCTCTAACACTAAATGGTTTTGTTATATAATCATCAGCTCCAAGTTCCAATCCTACTATCTTATCTATTTCTGCATCTTTTGCTGTTAGCATTAAAATTGGAATATTTAATTGATTTTTTACTCTTTTGCATACAGATAGTCCATCTAATTTTGGTAACATTATATCTAATAGCATTAAATCTGGCTGTTGTTCTAAAGCTATATTTACTGCACTTATTCCATCTGTTGCTTCTATTGTTTCATAACCTTCTTTTTTTAAATTATATACTAATACATCTATAATTGCTTGCTCATCGTCAACTATTAATACTTTTTTTGTTTCTCTTTCAATATTTTCTTCCACAAAAATTCCGCCTTTCCATAGCATTATTTTTATATTCTATTTATATCATATATTTGTTCTTTGTACAAGTGTTTTTTTATTTTTTAATTTGATTATAGAAAAAAGATATAGTTCTGCAAAAAGCCAAAACTTAAATTTTTTTATTTAAGTTTCATTCTTTTCTACTTGTTAATGATCTTCATATTTTTATTTAATGAAATAGTATTAGTCTTTAAAGGCATTATTTAGTAACATTTTTATATCCAAAGAGAAAATGAACCAAAAAATTACACTCCTTGCATTTCAATATGTTTTATACATATCTTTTGCAAA
>CAPNAQ010000062.1:0-9711 GCA_948663505.1 uncultured Clostridia bacterium
TATATTATTAAAATATAATAAAATGTAAAATACATTAAGGACTTTTATTTGTGTCTAAAAATTACACAACATATTCGCAAAGTTTACAAAAACACAAACAGAAAAAATATAAATTCAAATATTATAATGTTTCATGCTATGAGTAGATAAATATTATAAGAAATCAAGTTTTTAATATTAAAATATATTATAGGAAATGTTTTAAAATGTTTTTAAAAATTATAATTCTTTGTAAGTATATTGAAATCAACAAACACTTGATTTTTTTATAATGCAATCTTAATGCAGCTAGGAAATACTGTCAGATATACACAGCTAAAAATGTGCAAAAAAATACTATCTCAAATATTGTGAAATACCATCAAATACTGTGAGATAGAGTTTTATTGTGGTCGAGGTGAGTTCTCGACATTTTGCACTATTTTCTTTGATATTTTAGCCTTTACAGTGATTGCATTTTATTTTACGGAACACTTTTGCGGAACATTTAAGAATTATAATTCTTTTAAATTCCGCACAGTTCCAGTATTTCTTCATAAGTTTTTTAAAACATTTTAAACAGCAATTTCTTCTTTGCCTAATATTACTCCAAATATATTTTTATCAATTAAATAATTCACTACATTTTTGTTCTCTGACTTAATAAAATCAGTATCTATATCAACATAGTATTTCATTGTAATTGATATATCTGAATGACCTAATATTTCTTTTAATACAGATGGAGCAATTTTTGCCTCTGCACATCTTGTTGCAAAAGTACCTCTTAACATATGAGTGTGTATATCAGTTCTTGTAACTTTCTTGCCTTTTGAATTTTCTTCTTTATAAAGCCCTATACCTAATTTTAATCCTGCTCGTTTTAATGCTGAATTTATACTAGCTTCTTCATATAACCCATATTGTTTATTTGTAGGATTATAGAATAACAAATGAAACTTATTTGGAATGATATGCTTCATTGCTTCCTCTAATGCCTTTCTACTAATATCATTCAGGTTAATCGTTCTTTGTCCAGAAAAAGTCTTTGTAATTTCTACTATTCTTGATTTTCCGTTTGTGTCTTTTGTTTGAGTTCTTCTAATAATTACAATTCCTTTTTCTAGGTCAATATCTTTAGTATAATCTAACACTAAAGCTTCACCTATTCTCATTCCTGTACTTAACAATAACAAAAATAGATATTTGTGTTTATATTTGGAATAGTCCACTTCATTTAAGAACTCTATTAGCTTTCTTTGTTCTTCTATAGTAAGTGCTATTCTATGATGTCCATTGTATTCACTTTTTGGCTTTTCAATTCTTTTATAACCTGCTAAAAAGTTTTCTTTTATTATTTGCTGATGATATGCTTCTCCAAATCCCATACACAATAATTCATAATTTTGTTTAATTGTTGTTTTTGAATATATTTTAAGTTTAGCAAGATAATTAACTACATCATCTCTAGTTACTTTTGCAATTGGCTTGTTTGCAAAGGATTCTTTTTCAATTTGTTTTAATGTATCTAATTTTCTTTTATAAGTCGATTCTTTAATTCGATTTAGTTTAAATTGTTCTTCTATCATAGGCTTTACTAAATCAATTAAAGTCTTATTTGTTTTTGTTATAATTCTTGGTCCACCATTTCTATCTAGGCTTATTTTATATTCTAGTGCATTATTTAATGCTTCTTCTTCCATATCAGCAACAAATGACTTTCTTAGTGTCTTTCCTGTTGTTTGATCATGACCTATTGTTAAAACAGCTTTACAAGTTTTAGAAATATAAAACTTATTGCATCCTTTGCATAGTTCATATTGTTTTTCTTTGTCAATATTCTTGTTTTTATTGTTTTTGCAGTCAGCACATATTGTTTCGTTATACTTGCCCTTTGATCTTTTTGAGATATATGTGCCAACAGTTATTCCCTTAAATTTCATAATATTGTTCTCTCCTTTTCGTAATTAAATTTAAGGAAAACTATTGCTATATTTAGATTTTATGGTATAATTATATCAGTTTAAGGAAACTGTAGCAACAGTTTTCTTTCAGTTTTTTAAAATACATAGGCGTTGCATTGAAGGTTTAAATACCCGAATATTTAAATCTTCTTTATGACCTTTATTCATTATCTTTTTCGTTGTAAACGCGTCTTGTTTTAAAATATTCTTTAAAATTTTCTTCAGTAATTCCAAAAGCTCTACCAATTTTCATACAAGGAAAATCTTTTCTATGAAATAATTCTAAACAAGCTTTGTTTCCTATTCCTAATATTTTTCGAACATCTTTTGTTGTAAAAAATCTAGGAAGTTCTTTAACTGTATCTCCCATATAGTTAACTCCTCCTTTCGTTAGTATTTTGAATGATATTTTTCTTATCCCACTATTCTGGGCAATGCTAAATGGTATTTCTCATACTCCACTGGTGCTCTGCATACTGACGCTGTAATCGTCAAAGCCTCAACAGCATCAGCAATTTCACCACTCCGTATCTTACCGAGCTACACCCATTGCTTGCGACAGTTTTATCACACTCGAGCTGTGGCTATGTAAGTGTATCATTATTTTGTATCTAGCTATTGGGTATTCAATTGTAAATAGTGCTATTAGAGAATTTTTTGTAATTCTATTGACAGTTTTTAGTAATCATTGTATACTATTATTGTGCATAAACACTTACTGACTAGGCGTTAAAAAAGTAAGTTTTATAACTTACAATAAGTGACTCTACATTAATATAATACAGTAGTTATTGCCGATCAATAGTCTACTAAGACTTATGATATCTGGTAAGTGATTTTGAGACATAACCAGTTACTGTATAGTAATATTATACTGTAATTGATTATAACTATTAATAGCTTACAAGAAAATTATTAAAAAAATTTGGGAGTGAATAAAATGAGAACAAATTTAAGACTTGAAACATCACAATTTTGCTATATTTATAGTAAATATAAAATTGAAGAAATAAAAGGTAAAAAGTATGTTATGCCAGAAGAAAATGCAACTAAAAAAACTATTAGTATTACAGAAAATATTGATAATCTATTAGTTGATGTTTTAAATATAGGTAAAAAACAATTCTTTCAAGAACCAATAGAAGAATTTGAATTATTAAATTTTTTTGCTAAATATGGTACTTTTGGATTTATGATAGACCTTGCAATAAATAAGTACTTTGTATTAGATGAGAAATTAGTTATAAGAGATGCATTTTATTTGACTAAGAAAGAGACTATAGATTTTGTAAATACTGATGAATATTTAAAAATCTTTTTACCAAAATTAAATAAAAGAGAAATAAATAGTTTAATTAAAAAATGCAGGAATATTGCCAATGATACAAAAAAAGAAAATTATATAACACCAATCATAAATGAATATTTAATATACTCTGAAAATTATGCAGAACCTGTTGATTTAATTTTAAATTATGCAAGATCAATGTATAAAAATTTAAGTTTAACATTAGATAATAAACATTTAACAATGGAATTACAATTTTTAAGTGCAAATCATTTAGAGCATAATATAAATGATTTATATTATAATAATAGCTTTGGATTTACAATTAATTATTTAAAACAAGCTGTTGATATTGCTTATTCTATGCAAATGGCTCAAGATGTTAGATTATTAAAAATTTGTAATTTCTGTGAAAAAGCATTTGTTGCAAATAATCCAAAAGCTGAATATGATACACCTCAATGTAAAAATAAAGCTAATGTATATAAAAGTAGAGGAAAAACTATATCTCGTAATATAATACATACTGAAGATGGTATTTCAGTAAAAATGCCAAGTAAGGATTTGTCTAATGATATGATAAAAGGGTTGAAAAAGACAAAAAATAAAAATTAAAACTTATATGAAAGTGAGGAATTTAAATAATTAATGGATTTAAGTTTAAATAATAAAATTGATAAAGATAATACAGTAAATAATCAAGTAGAAGACTTTATAAAAGAACTTCAAAATTCATTAACAAAGGAAAGTTATAATACAGAAACTCTTAATAATGAAATTTTAGCTGAAAGTGATTTAGCAATTAAATATGAAGATGGGTTAAACGATATTGTTGAAAAAAATATGAAAGAATTATCATATGAATGTAATTTTGTTTATTTTGATTATGATCAAAAGGAAAATAGTTATTTTTTTGATATATATTCTGAGGGAAATGTAACTAGAGAATATTTGTCATCTGAAGAAGCTAAAGAAATGCAATATACAAAAGGAACTTTTTGGCGTATTTGGAATGAAGATAATATTATAGAATCAGATGATTTAAAAGATAATATAAAATTTAATACAGAATATGATTTACAGTCGTTGGAATCAAAAAGAAAGTAGGTAAATATGGAAGAAAACTATAAAGAAAAAGTCGATAAATTAGTGGAAATTGGTGCAAAAGATATTAAACAAAACAGTATTACATTGAACAACGATAAACCTATATTTGAAAAAAGTAATTTTAATATAATAGAAGGTAAACCTGTATATTTTGAATTAGATAAATTTGGCAGAAGTAATGGATCAATAGCTGTATTAAGTAAAAATACTATTCCTTTAGTTATAAAAAAGAATTTAAAATATCCAGATCCTTATGGTTGGACTAAAAATTTAGAAAATAAAAATGTCTTTGAAAGATGTCATATAATTGCATATAGTTTGTCAGCCAAATTAGTTGATAAGAAAAATATTTTTATAGGAACAGAAACATTGAATAAAAGTATAATGGCTAAAATAGAAAAAAGAATTTATAATTATATTATAGATAATGATGTTAGAGTTCTGTATAAAGTAACTATTAAATATAAAGGAGTTGATCAAATTCCAACAGGACTTCTAATAGAAGCTCGGGTCGTTAGATGATAATTTTAGTGTTTGTGAATTTTGTTACAATATACAAAAAAATGTAAAATTTCATTATAAAGATGGAACAATAATTGAAGATACTCGAACTAATATAATAAATAAAGTAAAAAATGTAATAAGTAAAACCTTTAACTCAAATAAAACAAAAAAGTCTAGTGAACAAAATAAAAATTATGTGATTAATAGGAAAACAAATGAGTTTCATTTAAAAGATAATGAATGTGAAAAGTTAAATAATGTAGAATCTAAATATTTAAATGAAACAACAGCAACTGAAAAGGATTTAACAAATGCTGGATTGAAAGCTTGTAAAAAATGTATAAAAAATTAGTAAGAAATTAAACTAAATGCACACATTATTATTGGCTAATGTGTGCATTTAGTTTAAAATAAGAGTGGGTGATGAGAATGTTATATACACATAAAGAATTACTAAATAAATATAAGTCAAATTATCAAATTGAAAAAGCAGTTAAAGAAAATAAAATTTTTAAAATTGAAAAAGGCATTTATGCAAATAAAAAAAGTGTTCATTATTTAGAAGTACTTGTTAAAAAATATGCAAAAGCAATAATTACTGGTGAATCTGCTTATTATTATCATAATCTAACAGATGTGATACCAGATAGATTATATTTAGCAACAAACAGAACTGCTGTAAGAATAAATAATAATAAAATTAAACAAATCTCAGTAAGTGATAATCTATTTGAATTAGGAAAAGAAACTTTAGTCTATGAAGGAGCAACCATTAATATTTATAATAAAGAAAGAATGCTAATTGATTTGGCTAGAAATAAAAATCAAATTGGATATGATTTATATAAAGAAATTATATCTAATTACAGAAAATTAGCAAATTCATTAGATACACAAAAGATAGAAGAATATTTACAATACTTTGTAAATGGAGATAAAATTTTTGAAATAATACAAGACGAGGTGTTTTAATGGATATATATGAATTAGTAAACAAATATATAAATGCAGGTTATTCTGAAAATGATGCGATTCCAAAAGTTGCTCAAGATATTGTTTTACTTAAAATTGGAAATAGCAAATATAGTAAGAATATAACTGTAAAAGGCGGAGTTGTAATGCATAATATTTCTAAGGACATGCGTCGTGCAACTCGAGATATGGATATTGATTTTATAAAATATTCTTTGGAAGATAAATCAATTCTTAGTTTTATAAAGGAATTAAATAATACAGATGATGGCGTAAAAATAAAAGTTACTGGAAAAATTGAACCATTACATCATCAAGATTACGATGAAAAAAGAGTTTATATACAACTAACTGATAGTAATAAGTACTCAATAAGTTCAAAACTGGATATTGGAGTACATAAATACTTTGGCATGGAACAAGATGAGTATTATTTTGATTTTAATATAATAGATGAAAGTGTTAGCTTACTTATAAATTCTAAAGAGCAAATTATTGTAGAAAAATTAAAATCATTGTTAAAATTTGGTATTACTTCTACAAGATTTAAAGATATTTTCGATTTTTATTATTTAATTAATAATGAAAATTTAGATAAGGACAAGCTAATAAAATACATAGATATTTTAATCTTTCAAGATGAAAATATGCGTGAGAAAGAATTAAAACATATATATACAAGATTAACAAATATTTTAAATAATAACAGATTTCAATCAAGAATTAATACAGCAAATAACAATTGGTTAGAAATACCTATAAAAGATGTTATTGATAATGTTTTAGATTATTTTGGTGATTTAACATTAATAACAAAATAAAGGGAGATTTAAAAGTTGAGAGAATTAAAAGGTAAAAGTTTAATAGAAATACCCAATAAATATATTGCGTTTGATATTGAAACAACTGGACTAGATCCTATGTATGATGAAATAATTGAAATAGGAGCTATAAAAATTGAAGATGGTAAAGAGATGGAAACATTTAGTACATTAATAAAACCAGAATATGAAATAGATGAGTTTATTACTGAATTAACAGGAATTACAAATGAAATGGTAATGGATGCTCCAAAAATCAATGAAGTTTTACCTAAATTTATGGATTTTATTAAGGACTCCATTATTTTAGGTTATAATGTAAATTTTGATATTAATTTTATATATGATAATTTAATAAATGAAGATAATAATCCTAATTTATTAGTTGCTTTTGATGTTAGAGTAATAGAAAAAAATAAACTTGTTATATCTGTAAATGAAATGGTAAATACACAAAAAAATATACAATATAATCACAATGTTGTCTTAACAGCTTTTAATGAAAAGTATGAAGGATTAAGAATGTTTGGGACAGCTGAATTTTACTCTGATGGAGAATACTATGAACTTTGCAGAAAAACATTTTTCGGTAATGGAGAAGTATCTCAGTTTGGAGCTACTAAACCTAAAGGTGCAATTGTAGTTACAGTTGAAAAGGTAGCTAAATATGTTTAATAATTTAAATGAGATTTTTTTAGATAGAACTACTAAAAAGTAGCTCTATCTATTCTTTTTCTATCTTTATTTTTCGTATTTTCTTGCTCATTGTTTAATTGGTTTTCTGCTACTCTATTTTTTATTAAAACAGTTTCTTTTTCGCCTTTCTCTGCTTTAGTAATAATTCTTTTATAAGTTTGAATTTTAGAGTTTATTTTATTAATATCTTCTGTAATAATATCTATTTTAGCTTGAATAATGGTTTTGTCAGTCTCATTGGTAGCTGTCTTATATATCTGTCTTAATTTTTTTCATTCTGCTTTTAAAGGCGTAACTTCTTCAATATATTGCATTCTTAAACTTTGAGTATCTTTTTTTGAATTTAAGTTATAAGTGCATATTAAATTCATTTCATCTGCTAATTTATTAAATTTGTCTATTTCTTGATAATATTCTTTTGTTCTTTCTTCATAATGGATTTTAGGTGGTAATTTTCCAAGCAAATATAAATAATGAACATATAATCTATAAAAAGATGATGTCTTTAATTTTTCTTAATCAATTTTAATACCATCATATATTCCTACTTTATATACTTTTTCATTGTTATTTCTTTTTAAATATTTATCATATAAAGCACTCTGATATATTCTGGTTTTAATATTTTCAAAAGTATAATCTTCTCCAAATGCTCTTGCAAGTCTTATATTTCTATTATAGTACAGAGTAGAAACAGATATAAAACTACTAGACTTTTTAATATAATAGCCTTTAAAGCTTAATATATCTATAAACTCTTGGTATTTTGTAGCCTCTTTAATTGCCTCATCAATATCAGATTTTATAAGTTCCATTTTTCCAGAATTACGATTATAATTTGCAATTCTACTCTTTGATATATCACTTACTTTAGTAGCTTTTGTGCTTTTAATTATAGATAGTCCATGTTTCCTACAAATGTCATCATTTGTTTCTCGAAGTAAAGCAATTTCTACATTTGAGTTATGATATTTACTTCCATCAATAAATGAAGCAGAATTTAGAACTATGTGATTATGAATATTTTGCTTATTAGTATGAGTACAAACTATAACTTGATATTTGTCTCCCCATAGTTGTTTGGCAAGTTCCATTCCAATCTTGTTACATTTGTTTGGAGAAATTTCATTGCCATTAAAAGATTGTATAATATGATAACCTAATCTACCATCTTCTTTATGAAATGCTTTTTTAGTTAACAGCATTTGAGAATATGCTGTTTGCGGTAGACAATTTATTGCAGATACTAAAATACCATTTTCAGTTGTTTCTCCATTCATTGCATAATTTATTACTGCTTCTAAATTTTTCTTTATAACTTTATATTTTGTAATTGCCATTTAAAACCTCCTTATTTTGTCTAGAATAAATTTTCCTTTCAAATTTTAAAATAAAATCAGCTAAAGTCTTTGTAATATATTCATAATTATCGTGTGAAACACTGTATCTAGAATTAGCAACTCTAGCAATTTGATTTATATTATTTGCTATACCATACAAATCTCTTTGGAAAGATTTTATATCTTCAGTTGGTTGTGATTTTATTCTATAACCTTTAATCAAACTTCTAATAAATTCAGCTTCACTTAAACCTGCTTCTTTTGATTTTCTTTTTAATAATTCATCTTCTTTTATATCTAACCATATTTGTTTTTTTATATTTCTTTTTCTCATAATTTTCATTCTCCTTTTCAAAAAAATTGACAGTCTATTTTTTTAAAGACTGCCAGAAAATATATAATATTATAAAAGGGTTTGGGAAAGAAATTCCCATCAATCAGTTTTGTGTCAAAACTGACATGCTGTATTTATACAGGAGTATAAATGCGATGCTTGCTTTCAAAATAGCATAAAGTTCTAAAGTAGCTAGCTCCTACTAAAAACAAGTGCTTTTTTCTCTATTAGTTCACAAATTTGTGCGACTTCTTTATCAGAAAATACATCTTGTTGATGAGATAATTCATAATAAAATTTTTCTTTTTGTGTGCAATCCATATCAATATAAAAATGATTTTTTCCTTTATTTTTTATTATTGAAATTGGAATAATTTTATCCATTTCACAATCTGAAACAAAATCTAAATCACAACTTTTATGACTAACATCTAGTGGTGGATTTGTAAAAATAAATGGAATAAACCTTATATAAGATTTCCATTTTACTTTATATTTATCTGTTACCATTCGACCTAAAATTGTTTTAGTTTTAATTGCAAAAATAACCTTTTTTTGTTACTATAATATAATTATAAAATGTGATTTTATCTCTTCCTTTTACTAATATATTTTTATAAATTACTAATTCATCATTAAATAAATTTGTAAATTTTTGTGTTACTTTTAATTCTTTATTTGATATTGCATCCAATACATCTTCAAA
>CAPNAQ010000062.1:9721-10358 GCA_948663505.1 uncultured Clostridia bacterium
TTTATTTCTCATTTTTGTTTGCTCCTTTCAAAATTTTTACATCAAAAAAGAGAAGAAAGTTTTATATTTCTTCTCTTAAAAAAAGTTATTTTATTATTTTATAACTAAATTCTTAAAATAAAAATAGAAGTTATACATAAATTAATTCTTTTAATACAATTTCTTCGGCTTGATTTTTAAAATTATTCATCATTCCTACCCAATAAAGTTGGTCTGTATTCTTCATTTCTTCTGTTAAATTACTTTGCTCTTTTAATGATTTTATAATTTCTTCTACTCTTTTTGTAGCAGTTTCTTGTACTTCTTCTAAGTAGTCTGTTAATTTATTGTTCATAAATAGAATCGTATATTCTGCTTTTTTATGCTTCTTTAGATAGTCTAATCTTAAATGTCCATATTTGTTTAATTGTATTTTTTTTTGAGGCTCTATTACTAAATTTGGCATATAATAATCACCTTTTCTTATATATTCAATTCCTGTTTTCTCATTAATAAATCTTTCTTTTAATTCTCTATTTTCCATAATTTTCAATCTCCTTTTTTATATTTCTAAACATTACAATACAAATTATCTAGTTCTCCATTTTCATAAGTTCTTTGTTCATAATTTGAAAATGAATTTTTTCTGCCAAAATTA